>JBDTWV010000060.1:0-8996 GCA_040006495.1 Dokdonella sp. | reverse complement strand
GGGCCATGTGCTTATCGACGGCACTCTGTCAGGTAACGCGCGCATGATCGAGACGAATATCCGCGCGCTGGGTTTTCGCTTGCGTGACATCCAAGTGATCCTCAACACGCATGCGCACTTCGATCATTCCGGCGCCATCGCCGCGCTGGCCAAAGACACCGGCGCGCGGGTGCGTGCCAGCGTGGCCGGTGCGCACGAATTGGAACTTGGCGGTGCCGATGTGGACGACCCGCAGTACGGAACAGCAAAATCCAGCGTGTGCTTCACCTTCGGCGGCTACGGCCCGTAGGGCCGATCATCGGATCGCGAGCTTCATTTGAGTAGCTCGGACCCTGGGGTTCCAGCTACCAAATTCATGCCGGGACGATAGCGGACATTCCCATACTTCCATAAGGGCAAACACCAACCCCTGGGCAGCGGTGGCCAAACTATGGTTAACCGCGCACGACAGTACGTCAGCGACTTTCTACTGCCGAACTTCTATCTCCATATCTCCACTGCGTACGCGATCCTGCGAAAAATCAGCGTTCCAATCGGCAAGACCGATTACATGAGTTTCCTGGCACCTTACGTAAAGCGCGACGACGCTCGTTAGATCCAGGGCAGCGGCACGATCAGGCCGCAGTGCGCGTGGCTTCGCCTTGCAGCCACTGGACGAAACGTTGGGCAGGATCCCGTAGTCGTCGATGCGCGGGGTGCACGAGGTAGTACGACCACCTCGCGCGCATCACAGGGCCCGGCAATTGGACGAGCTGTCCCGATTGGAGGAACGGCTCGGCGATCCGGTCGCGCGCCAACGCGATGCCGAGTCCCAGCGCGGCCGCATTAAGGGCGGCGTTGGAATCGCTGAAGCGAAATCGTTCGTCGGGCGTTGCGCCACGGACTTTCGCTGCGCGGAACCAGTCATGCCAGCCTTGCCTGCCCGCATCGCCGATCAGCGGCATGCGTGCGATAGCGGCCGCAGACCCGATCGAGTACATGCCGACCATTGCCGGCGAGGCCACTGGAAACAGGTGTTCGGGCATCAACAGGTGGGCTGCGAGCCCGGGCCAGTGTCCACCTCCGTGGCGGATGCCAAGATCCGGACCACCGTCCTCGAAACGCGACAGCGCGAACCCAGTCTCGATGCTCAGCCGGATCCCTGGATGGAGGGCCGCGAAGCTCGGCAGGCGCGGGAGCAGCCAGCCGCAGCTCCAGGAATGCAGGGTAACGATCCGGACAAGTTCGTTGTCGGCCGGACCCGCACGCAAGCTGCCGATCACGTCGTCGAGGTCAGCGAAGGTGCTGCTGGTGGCATCGGCCAGCTGTCGTCCCGACGGCGTGAGCAGGACGCCGCGCGCATGGCGATGGAAGAGGGCGACGCCAAGCCTGGCTTCCAGCTTGCGTACGTGGTGGCTGACGGCACTGGCCGTGAGGCTGAGCTCATTGGCGGCGTGGGCGAAGTTCTGATGGCGGGCTGCGGATTCGAATGCAGCAAGCGTCGGCAGCCAGTCCGAGCGTAGGGTCATTAGCAAGCCTCAAGCGAAATTTGTTACTGACGACGAAAGTATGCGCTTGTCAACCCGACGCGTCAGCGGAGAATCAGACGCTCCAAGCATACCCCTCACACTCGGAGGCTTCAGTGACAAATCTCGCTCTATCCGGGACGTCGCCTCACCAAGCCCTTCCGATCGAGGAGGTCCCGGCGGTGGAGGTCGGCCCCGGATGCCTGAGGCGCGACCTGCCGTCGACGCTAGGCGCCCGCCTATGGATCGTCGAAATGCTGCCCGGCACCCAATGGCCGCATGTCGACCGACATGACACCGGAGAAGGCTTCTATGTCATCCACGGGGAAGTCATCGAAGGGGAAACGCGCCATCGCGCCGGCACGTGGGCCCATTTCGCTCCCGAGACCACGCATCAGCCACGCACTGAAACCGGCGTGCGGCTGCTCGGCTACAACCTGAGCGCCGCAGCATTCAACGCTGCGAATCCCCGATGAACGCGAGTGCCAACGCCCTGCACGTTGCACGGCCCGGCGCCAAGGCATGGTCGACTCCGCTGGAGCTGGGGGTGCTCGGGGCCATCTGGGGCGCGTCCTTCCTGTTCATGCGGGTCGCGGCGCGAGACTTCGGCCCGATGGCGCTGGTCGAAGTGCGGCTTGCACTGGGGGCGCTCGTGCTGTCGCCGTTCCTGTGGCGCGAACGTGCGCGCTTCCCGCTGCGTCTGTGGCCGAAGCTGGTTGGGATCGGGCTGATCAATTCGACGATTCCCTTCGTGTTGTTCGCGTGGGGTGCCGAACGCGCGCCTGCCGGTGTCGGTGCGATCGCCAACGCAATGACGGTGCTGTTCACGGCATTGATCGGTTTCGCCTTCTTCGGCGAATCGATCGGCAAACGCAGGACGCTTGCATTGCTTGCTGGCTTCGCCGGCGTGGTGGTGCTGGCCAGCGACCGGACCGCGGGATCAGGCGTCGGCTTGGCAGTGACAGCAGGAGTCACCGCAGCGCTGCTGTACGGCATCGGCATCAACCTGGTGCGTCGTCACCTGACCGGGTTGCCGCCGGCTGCGGTTGCATCGGCAACACTCGGCAGCTCGGCGCTCGTATTGGCGCCGTTCGCTGCGATGCAATTGCCGGCGGGCCAGATCCCCGCAGTGTCCTGGGTCTCAGCGCTCCTGCTGGGCGTGCTATGCACCGGCGCCGCCTTCGTCATGTATTACCGGCTGATCGCACGCATCGGCGCCAGTCGCGCGTCGACCGTCACTTACCTGATTCCGTTGTTCGGTGTCGGCTGGGCGTGGCTGTTGCTCGACGAGCCCCTGACCGCACGCATGGCGATCGCCGGGGCGATGATCCTGTGCAGCGTCGCAATCAGCCAGCGCGGGAATCGCTAACGATTGGTTCGTATGAGCGCTTGGGCATCCACGACTTAGATCGCCGAGCAACGTCTCTTTCAGAAAGTTTCGCCATGGAGAATCACACTTTGAACCTGACGTCCGCCGCCTTGCTTCTGATCGACGTGCAGCAGGGCTTCGACGACCCGCGCTGGGGCATCCGCAACAACCCGCATGCCGAACACCGTATCGCCGCACTGCTCGAGGAGTGGCGCCGTCTGCGCAGACCTGTCCTCCATGCACAGCATCTATCGCTCGAGCGGCAGTCTCCACTTCGCGAAGACGCGCCAGGCCATGCCTTCAAGTCCGAGGCGCTGCCAATGGCCGGTGAACCTGTCTTCCAGAAGCACGTGAACAGCGCTTTCATTGGCACGCACCTGGAAGACTACCTGCGCGCAAATGGCATCGACACGCTCGTGATCGTGGGGCTCACCACCGACCACTGCGTGTCCACGACGGCGCGAATGGCAGCGAACCTCGGGTTCTCCGGCGTGGTTGTCGAAGATGCAACGGCGACCTTCGACCGCCATGGCGCCGACGGCGCGCATTACAGTGCGGACATGGTGCACCGCATTGCATTGGCCAGCCTGCATGGCGAATTTGCGACGGTCATGGACTCACAACAGATCTTGGGACTGCTTCAGTCCGCATCGCGGCAGTCGGTCTGAGACCGGGGGTCCACAATGATCTGCCGCATATGGCATGGGATGACCGATCGCGCCAAGGCCGATGCCTATGCCGCCTTCCTGCGGGCGCGGGCGGTTCCCAACTACCGATCCGTCGCCGGCAACCTGCGCGTCACGATCCTGCGTCGCGACGACGGCAACCGCTCTCATTTCCTGACCGTGACGCATTGGAGGTCGGAGAACGACATCCGCTCCTTCGCCGGAGACGACCTGCTGAAGGCGAAGTACTACCAGGAAGATCTCGACTATCTGTTGGAGTTCGAGCCCGAGGTGCTGCATTACCAGGTTTGCGCAACAGCTGAGGCGCACGGCATGTTTCCGGAATCCGGCATCGATACCGTGTGATCGGGTATTCATAAGTCGTTGTTGAAATCCGTTGCATCCATCCGGTTCAATGAAGGTCTCAGCCGTTCCGCTCTTGGTCGAATATGAAATTCCCTCCGCCCGATGTCCTGTTCGTCACGCAGTACGAAGTGCCGAGGGCTCAATTGCTCGCTCTGGCGCGCCAGGTCTTCAGTGACACGTTCTCGCACCTGTACGTACCGGAAGCATTTCGCGAGTTCTGTGACCGGACGTGGGCAGACAACGGCCCCATAGCGAAAGACTTCGACGACCCCTCCGTCCTCTGGCACGTTGCCACGGAGCGCGGGCGGCCCATCGGATACGCGAAAGTCACCCCGCTTCGGGCACCGGCGCAAACCGCGCGGGAGGGTGCAATCGAACTGCAGCAACTCTACGTCGCGTCGGATTGGCACGGAACGGGCATCGCCGACGAGCTGATGCGTCGGGCTGTGGAATCCGCTCGCGGGTTGGCCGCGTCTGAGCTTTACCTGACGGTATTCGACCATAACGAGCGAGCTAAACGCTTCTATGCGCGCCACGGGTTCGAGGAAGTGGGCAGGTGCACCTTTCAACTGGGCGATCGCGTGGATGACGATCGCATCTGGCGCAAGCCTCTTTAGCCGCAGGTCTCACGTGGACAGACAGCCGGCACGCCCTTCCCGCTACATCTGGCTGGAAGGGTTCAAGCGTTACCCGGAGACGAACGGGCGCTATGCCGGCAACCCAGACTTGCTGTGCAAATGCGGGCCTTCTGCGAACCGCGCTGCGTGGGCGCCTGTGGCGACGCCTGAGAAGCGGCGTTCGCGGCATGTGCGGCGTTCGTCAGGGAAAGCGGCGTGGTCGGGGAAGGCGGTTTGATCGTATCGTCCGCGGACGCACGAATCAGCCTATCGCCGACTGTGATGCCGCCGCGAGGTAGAACTCCTGTGCGGTCTCCAGTGAAAATCTCTCGACCGCACGTCCAGCTCGCCGAACATTGACGTCATGTCCAACAGGCGCGCGGCCACCAGATGCTGCACGCCGTCGAGCATTTCCCACTCGCCATCGACGCCCAGCAGTTTCGCTTCCAGCAGCACTCGGCGCTGTCGATCGGCGACGTCACGCCAGACGATGACGTTGACGAGGCCGTGCTCGTCTTCCATCGTAAGAAAGGTCAAGCCGCTAGCTGTCTGGGGGCGCTGCCGTAGCGCGATCAGCCCGGCCACTCGGGCAAAACTGTTGTGCAAGCGAGAGCGCAAGGTTTTCGAGTCCGTGCACTTTGCGGCGCGGAGGCGATCGCGGATCTGCGCCAACGGATGCTTGCCCAGAGTCAGCCCCACCCGCGCATAATCGGCTACTCGTGGGACGAATTCGCGGCGAAGCTCAATGCGCTCGGACACGACGTCCAAGTCGCAAGAGTTGCACCGGAGATCTTTGACGGGTTCCTCCCTGGCGGCAAGGAGCTACGCGAGATGTTTCAGTACTTCGAGGCACATACTTATTTCGGTCCGGGCGCGCAGACAGCCATTGCCGCAGAGAACGCCCTCGTTTCCGGCGACTTCACCGTCTTTTCCGAGTGGGCGCGCAAGAACATGAAGCCAAGCGGCTGAGCCGAGGCCTATTTACGCTTGATTGGAAGTTCGTCTCCGCAAGCGTGGAACTCTTCGCACACAAGGCCTGGATTCATCTGCCAACGCGCGTCATCAAACGAAATGGTGCGATTAGCGTTTGGTTACCGTTTTTGCGGTGGCCTTCCTGACCGCTTTCTTGGCCAATTTCTTGACTCTCTTCTTGGCAGCTACCTTTGCCGATGACGACACTGCGGACACAGGACCAATCAGAAGGCTATCGGCAGTGACGCCGCGGCGCTTGAGAGCCTCAACAAACCAAATGGGTCGTTTCCCACGACCTGACCAAGTCTGCGCGTGATTCGAAGGGTTCCGATACTTGGGCGCGACCGCAAATTTCTTGGCCCCCTTCCCGCTACGCGTTGGGTATACCTCTGCAAGGGTGAGACCGCTGATGCTAAGCAGAGAATCAATCTTCTTACGAACGTCCTGGATCAAGTTGATACGCGCTGCGTGCATCTTCGATTGCGCATCCGCAATGAGCGCCTGAAGTTCTTTCGGTGACAGTGCTTCGAGATTGAGCGCCATTAGTAATTCTCGTTGTTAGGGTGGTTGCAAACTTCTGAAGAGTGACTCAAATGCACAAGCCAGTTATCTCTTCGGTGAACGTTTCTTTGCCGATTGCTGGACCGCTTTAACATCACTCTTCTTTGCGACAACAGGCTTGGAGCTCTTCGCACCCGGCATCATCTTGATGCCACCATTCTTTGCTGCAGTTGCTACCTTTTTCGCAGCTGGCGGCGCCTTCGCGGCATGTTTCCTCTCAGCTTTAGCGGTACGAGTCGAGTTCTTCGCAATCGCCTTCTTCGAAGCCGGGGCAGCGCTGGCTACCTCATCATGCTTGTTCGAAAACATCTTTGGCGCCCAGACACTCTGAAAGTGCGCCACCATGTCCCTGAAGACCTCACTCTGTTCCAACATCAACGAAAATAGGTCGTGCTTTTTCGACTTGTCCTTTTTATGCAATTTGTCTTTGTTCATGATTCAATCTCAGCAGTGGTTGATGCACTGTATGCAATGTAATTTGCTTCGGCGGAACCACCTCGACGTAACGCCTACGGGTGAGCAGCGGCGGACAGTTGCACTGCGGAACCCGGCACGTAGACGAAGGGACTCCAGCGTCAGGGGCTATTAGATCTCTTTTTTTCAGGAATCGCGAGCGAAGTATCGCTTTTCTCCGTGCATATCTCGACAACGTCAAAACGCGATGGCTCATCAGCGACACGACTCGCGGGGGCGCGCTGTGGCATAAAATAGGGGATGTCTTTACGCCGCTGTTCGCGGTTCTTGCGCGGCAGCCTGACCTCGGAATAATGCAGCCCGCTCACCTCAACAAGGCCATACGACTTCCGTGAGTTTGTCGCAGAAGTCGCATGGGAGTTCAGGTCGGCCACCAATGTACTCGCGAAGCACCCCACAAATCGTCCAATAGAAAGCACGGCCAAAATTGTCCGGGGTTTCTGACTTCATCGGGCTACATGCTGGCAAAATACCGGTCACTCAACTGCAGAAAAAGCTGCTTGCGTCCAGGTGCCACCACAATCCAAATTGATGCCGAGGCAGTCGCCGGTCGCAAGGCAAGGTAACATGCGCTTCGTTTCGCTCAAGACGATGGAGCAGCGGGCTCACTTGTCGTGGCACCGTGGCGCGAACGGTTACCGTGGCTTGCGTCCGCGAACAGAAATCATCGGTGGCTGTGAGAGGTCCAGCACACCAGCTTGCACGTTCGCGAGGTGCTGCTCGATTTCGTCGTCAGTGGCAATGCCATGGCTCAGTAGATCGTTTCGAATCATCGCTATCGTGGCCATTTCCAAGGGCGCGCAATCCGGTAAGGTGATCGGGAAATAGGCCTCGGCCGCAATGTCTTCCATACCAGCGCCACGAAACATTCGCGGCAGTTTTCGACCGAAGGACAGGTCCGCTCCCCGATTCGACAACAGAGCTCTGAATCCCAGCCTGATCGTGTTGGCCAGCTCTTGCTCGGGGCCGTAAGCGTCGATGCAGCTCAAAGCCTGGAGCGCAGGATCGGCGTCCTCGATCACCAGCCAGCCACCAGGCTTCAGTGCGGAAATCATGTTACGGAATGCACGTTCCCGCTCGGGGACGTGGACCAAGACCAGCCGGGCATGCACCAGATCAAACAATTCACTGGGCGGAGGATCGAAGGCGACGTCGTGGTTGCGCACTTCCACGTTCTGGGACGCTGCTTCCTTCGTCCAGGAGGCGTCGATGTCAGTTGCCAGTACGTGCCCGGCATGTCCAACACGCTCCGCGATTGTTCGGACCAGTGCAGGTCCTCCAGCGCCCACCTCCCAGCAGTGCCATCCATCAGACATGCCACAAGCGTCGAACTGTCGAAGCGTGACCGGATCGAACAAGGAGGACAGCGAAGCGAACCGTTGTGCTGCTTCCGTCTTCCGATTTTCCAGGAGGTAGTAAGTGTCGGACATCTATTTTCGTACTCTCGGGTTGGTTTCAGGCTAGCGTGATTCGTTTTATACTGCTTCGCGTAATGCCGGAAAGCGCGCCGTCCGGGCTGAATACTCGTGTGCGAAAGGAAACTGAGATTTCAAAAAAATACTCTAGTCGCACGTAAGCTAGCTCTACTGTCTAACGTTTGAATTAAACCGAGCTGCGAAGCGGCTTCGACCTGAATAGGTAAAAGAAACTCCTTCCTCTTTCGGCCTCGAAAGCCATGATGGCATTGCGTCACAACCGTCATAAGAAGAGGAAGTCACCATGAGTACATATTCAGGTCCACATCAGCAGCGTCGATGTAACCAGACTGGTACGGAAATGCAGTCTGACTTGCAACCGTTGCATCCAGCAAAGCGCTGACAGGTACGCCGACAAAGAGGACCAAATAACGACCAGGAGTGACCCGAAAGGTCAGGATAGAAGCATCAAGCGCGCGGTATTGACTGGAATTTTCTTACGAAGTGGTCAAGGTCCACGTCGATCTGCCGGGTGGTTGATGCCGTCATTAGTTGCGACATTAGGAATGGCAAACGGATTGATGCCCTCAAGGCAGCCCACGTTGTAGCCGTACTGACTCGGGTTGGAACGGCGCCGATGGTGTGTGTAGACGCCGCAGTTTGAGCAGAAATAGTGCTTTGCAGTGTGCGTATTGAACTGATAAAGCTTCAGGTGCTCTGCGCCCTTGAGTATGCGGATGCCACTTGAGGACACGGATGCAACTATGGCACCCTTGCGCTTGCATATGGAGCAGTCACAGCGGCGCGGATTGACGATACCGTCTGGGAGATCGAGCTCTAGCTCCACCGCACCGCAATGGCATGAAGCTAGGTGCTTGGGTTGTATCTGGACTCCACCAACTTCTTTGAGCACTAAAAATCTCTCCTTTGAGATCTAATATTTGACTCAAGCGACGGTCGGAGGCACGTCCGGTTTAGGAACAATTCGGCAGCATTTGCGTATGCTAAGCTATTGGATTGGTCGGTGCGCGTAGTTAACGGTGAGTATCTTG
>JBDTWV010000059.1:0-9001 GCA_040006495.1 Dokdonella sp. | reverse complement strand
CCGAGCGCACCTGCTCCGGATCGCTGCCCCATGAACCGCCGCGCACGACGCGGCGCTCGCAACCGGGATTGACCCATGCCGCGCTATCGCGCGGGGCGCGCACGTAGTTGTCGTGCCAGCAGTCCTCGACCCATTCCCAGACGTTGCCGGCCATGTCATGCAGGCCGAATTTGTCCGGTGGGAATGTGCCGATCGGTGCCGGTCCCCAATAGCCATCGCTGTAGCGCGGAAACGCGCTGCTCCAGCTGCGCCTGGTAGGCGAGCGATCGCCCTCGCCGGTGAAATTGCCGACCACCTTATCGGGATTGCCGTCACCCCACGGATAGCGCGTAGTCGAGCCAGCGCGTTCGGCATATTCGAATTCCGCTTCGCTCGGTAGTCGGTAGTGCTTGCCGGTGCGCGCCGACAGCCATGCGACATACGCGCTGGCATCGTTCCATGAGATGTTGATGACCGGCAGGTTTGGGGTCGCGCGGTCGCCCCGATAATCGTTCTGCCAAGTCATTCCGCGGCGTTCGGCGATCCGTCCGGTGCTCTCTTCGTACACCGCACTGCCGCCCAGTTTCTCCGCATCGCTCACGTACTTCGTCGCACGCACGAAATCGCGGAACTGGCCGACCGTCACTTCGTCCTGGCCCAGCGCGAAGCCGACGTCGATATGCACGCGCCGCTGCGGCTCCTCGTTGTCGGCGTGTCCGACGTCATCGGCTGGCGATCCCATCACGAACTCGCCAGTTGGAATCACCACGACCGCCGGCGCGCTGCCGACCATATCGACGAAGCGGTCGCGGATCACCTGACCCGGCGACAGACTCGCATACAGGCGTGCGTTGCGCAGGCTCAGGTTGAACTTGTCCAATCCGGCCAGATCCGGACTGACCAGTTGCGCTTTCTTGCCGAGCTGTTCGGCAAGATCGGCGTTCCCCGAATCGAGTGCCGAACGCGCTTGCGCAAGCATGGTCTCCGCACGCTGCCGGCGGATGCCCTCGATGCGCGCACGCGTCTCCAGCAGCGCCTGCGAACCGGGGCGGATCGTCGATGCCAGACCGAGGGTGGCGTCGGAGCCGGCGAAATCGTCTTGCGCTGCCGCTGCCAGTGCGCGATCCAGGTACTCACGCTCAATTGCTGCAAGCCCGGCATCGGCCAAACCATTACCCGGGTCGAGTGTGAGCACCTCGCGATAAACCGCGAGCGCGTTGCCGTCAGCCGGTTCGGTTGCGTGGCCCGCTTTCATCAGACTGGCGGCGCTGGTCAGCATCGGCAGGATCTGATGCAGCGTTTTCACCCTCTTGCGCACGTCCTCGAGCTCTTCTTCCGAATGCGGCAGGTCCGAATAGGCAGCAAAAAAACGCTGTGCCGCCGTCTCGTCGCCGCGCGCGATCGCGGCCAGCGTCCAATCACGCAGCGCACCGCCAATGCGTTCGAGCGCACTTTCTGCCTCGGTATTGTTGGGCGCGGCGGTCAGCGCCTCTCGATACAGCGCGATCGCGTTGTTGTCCTTGGGTTCGAACAACGCGTCCTTCTGTTCTGCCTCACGGGCCTTCTTGAGCAATCCGGCAACCACTTTGGTGGTCGCGATCGGAGGACCCATGCGCACCGCATCGGCAAATGAGGTTCCCGCTTGGTCTGGACTCGCGTCCGCCGGGACAGTCACCGGCGCTGGCGACTTCACTGCAGACCAGGTCGATGGCGCGTGCTGCCCGGAGAGGCTCGCGGCAACCGGGGCTTCCGCGAGCGGTTCCATGTGCAAAATGCCGGGATAAAACCGGTACACCAGCGCAAACGCGAGCAGCGCGATGCCGGCGGCGCCGCCAAGGGTGTGCTGCTTGCGTGCAACTTCGGTACCGGGCATCGTGGTTCGATTATCAGCGTTCGCCGCCATTTGCGAAACTCATCCCGCGCCGGCACGCGCCGGATCGGCGAGAATGGATCCGGGCGCCGCACCATTCCGCGGCGACCATCACGCCTGAATGCTCTGTTCGTTTGACAAAAGGATCAACTCTTGGCCGACTGGATCGAGCGCAACGATGCGCTGCGCAACCTGCTCGAAAATGCTCCGGCGACGATCGGGCTCGACACCGAATTCATGCGCATCGACACCTTCCTGCCGCGCCTCGCGTTGGTCCAGGCCGAAGTTGACGGACGTATCGCGCTGATCGACCCGACCGCGGACATGGATTCCACTCCATTCGCCGCGGTTCTCGCCGACCCCGCACGCGTGTGCGTGATGCACAGCGCGAGTGAGGACCTCGAAGCCTTCGCAACCTGGTCGTGCTCGATTGCGAAATTGTTCGACACCCAGATCGCTGCATCGTTCGCGGGGCTCGGTGCCGGGCTCGGCTACCAGAAACTGGTACGCGAACTCACCGGGGTTGATCTTCCGAAAGGCGAAACCCGTTCCGACTGGCTGCGCCGTCCGCTCAGCGAGCATCAGCTGGAATACGCCGCCCAGGATGTGATCCACCTGCCGCTGTTGCATGCCGAACTCGGCGAGCGCGTCGAGCGACGCGGCTACAGCGCGTGGCTCGAAGAGGATTGCGCGCGCATGCTGGAACGCGCGCGCCAGCGCGAACCCGATACGCAGCCGCAAATCGGCCTGCGCGGCGCTGCCGAATGGCCGCGAGAGCGACAAGCACTGTTGCGCCGGGTGCTGCGCTGGCGCGACGCAACCGCCCGTGCGATCAATCGACCGCGTCCGTGGCTGCTCGACGACGCGCACGCGCTCGACCTCAGCTCGCGTGTACCGACCACGGCTGACGAACTGGCCGAGCGCACGCGTGGCCTACGCGCACTGCGCAGCGAACAACGCGCCGATCTGCTCGGCGTGCTCAATGCGCCGCTGCAGCCGGACGAGCTTGAGTTCACCCCGATCCCGCATGCACCGACTGCGCGCGACAAAAATGCCATCGCGGCGATGAAGGAGGTCGTCGCGGCGCGCGCTGCAGAACTCGATGTGCCTGAGGGCCTGCTGTGTTCACGGCGCCATCTGGAATCGTTGATCGCGACCCGGGAGTGGCCCGCCGCGATCGAAGGATGGCGCCGCGGCGTGCTGCACGACGATTTGATTTCGCGCCTGCCGGCGTGACCAAAAAGGCCCTGAATCGTGGCGCGCTGGATGGAAGCGGCGTACGGCGCGACGCCAACGTGCTTGACAACCCCCGGGCCAAGCACGGCACACTCGGCGCCATGAAAGCCCGTCTGCGCGCCATCACTGTCAGCACGACGACCACGACGATCGTGGTACGGGTGCCTGCGCGCGGTTGATTCAACCCCAGCAACGGCCCCGCCCTCGCAAGGGAATGGGCCGGCCGCTGCAAGCCCGCCCCTCGCGAACCGGGGCCTCCACAACCAGGAGGCCAACCCGATGTCCGATGCCGCAATCCTCGCCTCAGCAGCCGCGACGAATTACGCCGTGCGAACCGCGGCCCACAAGTTCGGTGGCTCCAGCCTCGCCGACGCGGCGTGCTTTCGGCGCGTCGCGGCGATCGTGCGTGCGCAGAGCGAGGCGAACCAGGTCGTCGTGGTCTCCGCGATGCGCGGCACTACCGACGCACTGATCGCTCTGGCCCACTCGGCGAGCACCGGTAGCGCGGACTGGCCAAGCCGATGGCAGGCACTGCGCGAACGCCACCTCGACACCGCGAGACAATTGCTCGATGCCAAGGCGGCGACGACGCTTCAATTCCTTGAGCAGGGCTTCACGCGGATCGCCGACCTGCTCGGTGCGCTCGCCGTTCTCGGCACGCCGAACCGCGAGGCGTTCGAATCGATCCAGGGATTCGGCGAGGTGTGGTCGGCGCGAATCCTCGCCGACTATCTGCATGTGCTCGGGGTCGACTGCGCGTGCCTCGACGCGCGTGACGTGCTCGTGATCAGTCACGGGGAACTGGGGGCGATCGTCGACTGGGATCAGAGCGCAATACGCCTCGCACAGTGGCGTGAGCAGCATCCGCAAGCCTGGCAGATCGTGACCGGGTTCATCGCGCGCACCCACGGGGGCCGTGCCACCGTATTGGGCCGCAACGGCAGCGATTACTCCGCCGCGATATTCGCGACCCTCTGCGACGCGAGCGAACTGACGCTGTGGGGCGACACTGACGGCGTGCTGTCCGCCGATCCGCGCCTTGTCCCTGATGCGATTCCACTCACCACGCTCAGCTATGACGAAGCTTGCGAACTGGCCTACTTCGGCGCCAAGGTCATCCATCCGCAAACCTTGACGCCGGTGATCGCACGCGGCCTGCCGGTGCGCATCCGCAACACGTTCAACGCGGATCACCCCGGCACGACGGTCGCCGCAGCGCCCGCAGCCGACGCGCATCGACCGCCGGTCAAGGGACTGAGCGCGGTGCGCGACCTGGCCCTGCTCACGCTCGAAGGCGCCGGCATGATCGGCGTGCCGGGCACGGCCGAGCGCACGTTTGGCGCGCTCAATCGCGCCGGCGTATCGGTGGTGATGATTTCGCAAGGCTCATCCGAACATTCGATCTGTTGCGTCGTGCGGGCTGCCGATGCTGCAAGTGCCGACAGCGCGCTGCGCCGCGCGTTCGCCGCGGAGATTGCGAATGGCGAAATCCACCGGGTGACCCACGCCGACGCGATCAGCGTGCTCGCCATCGTCGGCGATGGCATGGCCGGGCAGCCGGGTGTCGCGGCGCGATTGTTCGGCGCGCTCGCACGAACCGGGGTCAACATCCGTGCGATCGCGCAGGGCGCGTCGGAACGCAACATCTCGGTGGCGGTCGCCAATGCCGACGCACCGCGCGCGCTACGTGCCGTGCACTCGGCGTTCTGGTTGTCGCCGCAAACCCTTTCGATTGGAGTGATCGGGCCAGGCAAGGTCGGTGCCGCCTTGCTGCGCCAGATCGAGGCCGCGCAGCCGCGCTTGCGGGAAACCATTCAGCTTGACCTGCGCCTGCGTGCGGTCGCCGGCAGCCGGCACATGTGGCTTGGCGAAGCGCACGGCGCGGATGTCTGGAGCGACAGCATGCCGGCACCGTGTGATCTGGATGCGTTCACCCGCCACGTGCAAGTCGAACACTTGCCGCACGCACTGATCATTGATTGCAGCGCCAGCGATGCAATTGCCGAGCGCTATGCCGACTGGCTCGCCGCCGGCATCCATGTGGTCACGCCGAACAAGCACGCCGGCGCGGGCCCCGGTGCGCGCTGGTACGCGATCGGCGCCGCGACCGCCACCGGGGCGCGCTTTCGCTACGAGGCCACCGTCGGCGCCGGCCTGCCGGTGATCTCCACCTTGCGCGACCTGCTCGACACCGGCGATGAGATGATCGCAATCGACGGAATCTTGTCCGGTACTCTGGCGTGGCTGTTCAATCGTTACGATGGATCGCAGCCATTCTCCGCGCTGGTGCGCGAGGCGCATGCGCTCGGCTACACCGAGCCCGATCCGCGCGATGACCTTTCCGGCACCGACGTTGCACGCAAGCTGGTGATCCTCGCTCGAGAGGCGGGCGTCGACCTGGAACTGTCCGATGTCACGGTCGAAAGCCTGGTGCCTGCTTCCTTGCGTGACGTGCCGGCGGAAAATTTCATGGATGCCTTGCCCGAACTCGACGCCGCGATCGCAGCACGCCACGCGCACGCGCAGCGCAGCGGCAGCGTATTGCGCTATGTCGCCAAACTCGAGCGCAGCGGCGCCGCCAGCGTCGGACTGAGCCAGGTTTCGCGCCAGCACGCGTTTGCGCACCTGCGCCTGACCGACAACATCGTGCAGTTCACGACGCGGCGCTATTACGACAATCCGCTGGTCGTGCAGGGTCCCGGTGCCGGCCCGGAAGTCACCGCCGCCGGTGTGTTTGCCGACGTGCTGCGCGTCGCCGCTGCGCTGGGAGCGCGGCTGTGAGCAGAAAAATCACCGCATTCGCTCCCGCCAGCGTCGGCAACGTCGGGGTCGGCTTCGACATCCTCGGCCACACCATCGCAGGGCCTGGCGACCGCGTCAGCGTGCGCCGCATCGATGAGCCCATTGTGCGGATCGCCGCCATTCGCGGGAACGCGACCGCGCTTCCGTTCGCGGCGCCGCACAACACCGCCGGTGCAGCACTGATCGCAATGCGCCGTGCGCTTGGTCTGGCGTTCGGCTTCGAGGTCGAGATCGACAAGGGCATTCCATTCGGTTCCGGCATGGGCGGATCGGCCGCCTCCGCGGTCGCCGCGCTGGTCGCCGCGAATGCGTTGCTCGACGCGCCGCTACCGATCGCGCAGTTGTACCCGTTCGCGCAAGAAGGAGAAGCCGTCGCGAGCGGCGGTCGACACGGCGACAATGTCGGGCCGATGCTGCTGGGCGGCCTCGTGCTCGCAACGGCGGAACGCCTGGTCCGCATTCCAACCCCGCCCGACCTGCACTGCGCGCTGGTGCACCCGCACGCAACACTGGAAACACGCGCCGCGCGCGCCGCGCTGCACGGCACGTACGCACTCCCCGAGTTTGTCGCACAGAGTGCCAATCTCGCGCTCCTGCTGTCTGGCTGTTTCCGCAGCGACCTGGATCTGATCCGCGCGGGGTTGAACGACGTGTTGATCGAGCCGCGACGCGCAGCGCTGGTCGATGGATTCGCCGCGGTCAAGCAAGCGGCGCTCGACAGCGGTGCGCTGGGTGCCAGCATTTCCGGTGCGGGACCCAGTGTCTTCGCGTGGTGTGCCGATGCGTGCGACGCATCCATTGCGGCGGAACGCATGCACGACGCATTCGCCGCCGCGGGGATCAACAGCGACGTCTGGATATCGCCGGTCGCCGGCCCGGCTGCAGGAGTGGTCACATGAAGTACTCAAGCACGCGCGCCATGGCGCCCGCGGTCGATCTGGGCACAGCACTGGTCGCGGGTCTGGCGCCGGATGGTGGCCTCTACGTGCCGCAATCCCTGCCACAGTTTCGCATTGCCGATTTCGATGGCTGCACGGATCTGGCCGGCGTCGCGACGACCGCGCTGCAACCGTTCTTTGCGGGCGACGCGCTGGCGCCACAACTCGATGGGATTTGCACCGAGGCGCTGGACATCGCGATTCCGCTGCGCAGGCTCGCACCGCACACGCAATCGCTCGAACTCTTCCACGGCCCGACTGCCGCCTTCAAGGATTTCGGCGCGCGTTTTCTCGCCGCTTGCCTGTCGCGCCTGCGCCCGCCGGCTGCCAAGACGTTGACGGTGCTGGTCGCAACCTCCGGCGATACCGGCGCGGCAGTCGCCGCGGCATTCCATCTGCGCTGCGGCTTCCGCGTCGTGATCCTGTACCCCGATGGCCGCGTCGCACCCCGCCAGGCGCACCAACTTGGCTGCTTCGGCGACAACATCACCACGCTGCGCGTGGCCGGCTCGTTCGACGACTGCCAGGCACTGGTCAAGCGCGCCCTGAACGACGACGCGCTGAAATCGGACGTACCACTGACCTCGGCCAACAGCATCAGTCTCGGTCGCCTGTTGCCGCAGATGACCTACTTCGCTCATGCCGCGCTGATGCACTGGCGGCAATCTGGAACGGAACTCAACGTGGTGATTCCCACCGGCAACCTCGGCAACGCGCTCGGCTGCGTGCTGGCCCGAAGACTCGGCCTGCCAATCGGCGCGATCACCCTTGCGACCAACGCGAACCGAGTGTTGCCGGACTATTTTTCCGGCGCCGACTACACGCCGCGCGCGAGTGTGGCGACGCTGGCCAATGCGATGGACGTCGGCGCGCCGAGCAACTTCGAACGTTTGCGCTGGCTGTATCCGGACGCGGCCGAACTGCGCGCGTGCGTAAACGCCGAAGCCGTCGACGACGAAGAAATCCGCGATATGATCCGCACCAGCGCGCAGCGTTACGGCATCCTGCCTTGCCCGCACACCGCAACCGCGTTGCGCGTACTCGAACGGCTGCGCGCAAGCGGCGATCCACGCGATTATGCGGTTGCGGCGACTGCTCATCCAGCCAAGTTCGATTCCATCGTCGAGGCACTGACCGGCAGCGTTGTCGACGTGCCCGACACCCTCGCCGCGCTACTGGCACGGCCCAGCCATGGCGAACCGATGGCCGCCGACTACGCCATGCTCAGCGAGCGGCTCAGCACAGCCGATCGCGAAGCCTGAGCGGCAACCGTCCGCGACCCGTCCGCAAACCCGGCTTCCTTGGCACGGCCGCAACGGGCACTTGGCGATCCCCAGCGCGCACGCTATCATTCGCGCCTCGCGTGTGGCCGCTTGGTCTGCACGAAGGAACGTGGGGCGGTAGCTCAGCTGGGAGAGCGTCGCGTTCGCAATGCGAAGGTCGTGGGTTCGATCCCCATCCGCTCCACCACTACAGTGAATGAAAAAGGCCACCTTCGCGGGTGGTTTTTTTTTCGTAGTGGCAACTGGGCCACAGCGCGACAAGCGCCCGGGCTAGGGACCTTGCCCCGGGAGGTCGCACGTACCGAATAAGCGGCTCGGACTGGATCAGGTGTCGATACGCACTCGGCGGCAGCAATGGAAGGCGCGGCGGGCGAGGTCGCCGCCGCGGGGCGGCTCACGCGTCCCGCATGACCATCAGACGAATTTCCGTCATATCCTCGATCGCGTAACGGATGCCCTCGCGACCAAGGCCCGAATCCTTGACCCCGCCATAAGGCATGTTGTCGACGCGGAAGCTCGGCACATCGCCGATCACCACGCCGCCCACCTCGAACTCGTCCCAGGCGCGCATGGACTTGCGAACGTCGTAGGTGAACACGCCGGCTTGCAGGCCGAATTCGCTGGCGTTGACCAAGCGGATGGCTTCATCGAAATGCCGGTATTTCTGCAGGATCGCCACCGGGCCGAATGCTTCCATGCAGCTGACGCTCTGATTGGGATCGACGTTCTCGAGCACGGTTGCTTCGAGCATCGCATCGGTGCGCTTGCCGCCGCACAGCAGCTTCGCGCCGGCTTTCACCGCTTCCTGGACCCAGTCATCCAGGCGCGTGGCTTCTTTCACATCGATCATCGGCCCGATGAAGGTCTTTTCGTCTTTCGGATCGCCAGCCACC
>JBDTWV010000058.1:0-9045 GCA_040006495.1 Dokdonella sp. | reverse complement strand
TCGGGATTGCGATGGTCCTGTATTTCGCGATCTGCATGGTGCTGACCGGCATCGTGCCGTACTCCACCCTCAACAACGCCGCGCCGGTTGCCGGTGCGTTCACCGCGATTGGCCTGCCGCAAGTGATGGTCGCAATCTCGCTGGCCTCCGTGTGCGGGATCACCAGCGTGATCTTCGCCAACCTGATGGCCGGTGCACGCATCTGGTTTGCGCTGTCACGCGATGGCTTGCTGCCGGGTTGGTTCGCCAAGGTCCATCCGCGCTGGCACACGCCACATCGCACCACCTTCCTGCTCGGCATGGTGACTGCGGTGGCCTCCGGCCTGTTTCCGCTCGACGAACTGGCCAAGTTGGTGAACATTGGCGTGCTGGGCGCGTTCATCGTGATCTGCAGCGCGGTCGCCGTGCTGCGCTGGCGCAGTCCCGAACTGGAGCGGCCATTCCGCACGCCATTGGTGCCCTTGGTGCCGATCATTGGCGTGGGCTTTTCCTGCTGGCTGATCTGGGGCCTGCCCGGCATTACCTACGTTCGCTTCCTGACCTGGCTGGCGATCGGATGTGCTGTGTATTTCGCCTACGGACGAAAAAACAGCCGTCTGGCCGTCCAGGCGTCTGCATTACCCGATTCCTGACGCCGGCCTGTTGCCACGGGCGACGACGGACAGGACGTTTACGCCCGCGGTGGAGTTGATTGCGCGAGCAGAGAACGCAGCTGCTTGACCCGGGTCAAGGCGGCCAACCGTGCACACGCCGTATCGTCGCGGCATGAACGCCCATCTGATTCCGACCACCCCGCTGTTCGACCGCGAACTGATCGCACAGTACGACGTCAACGCGCCGCGCTACACCTCGTATCCGACCGCTCCGCACTTTCGCACGGACTTCGTCGAGGCCGACTTGCGCCGCGCGATACGGATGTCCAACGACGATCCGATTCCGCGCGACCTTTCCGCTTACCTGCACATTCCGTTCTGCATGTCGCCCTGCTACTACTGCGGCTGCGCTCGGATCATCACCCGCGACCGCAGCAAGGCAGCCGCGTATCTGGCCCGGTTGTACCGCGAGATAGAACAGGTCGCCACGTGTTTTGATCGCGACCGGCGTCTCGCACAACTGCATTTCGGCGGCGGAACGCCGAATTTCCTCGATGCGCAGCAGTTGCTGGAACTGGTCGAATCGCTGGGTCAGCATTTCTCCTTCAGTCGCAACGCCAAGCGCGAATTCGGGATCGAACTCGACCCGCGCTTCTGCGATGAAGCCTACGCACGCCAGATCTGCGACGCGGGCATCAATCGGGTTTCGATCGGCGTGCAGGATTTCGATCCGGCGGTACAGGAAGCGGTCAACCGCATCCAGAGCGTCGATGAAACCGCTGCGGTCATGGCTGGCGCACGCGCTGGCGGCGTGCGTTCGATCAACCTCGACCTGATCTACGGCTTGCCGCGACAGACCCCGGACTCGTTCGCGCGCACGTTGGATCAGGTGATCGCGCTGCGACCCGATCGTATCGCCGCCTACGGCTACGCGCACCTTCCCGAGCGCTTCAAGGCGCAACGCCAGATCGACAAGTACGATCTGCCCGATGCAACGACACGCCTCACACTCCTGCAGCAGACCGTGGAGATGCTCACCGCGGCCGGCTACGTCCATATCGGCGTCGATCACTTCGCGCTTCCGGACGACGACCTCGCACTGGCCGCCGTTGCAGGTACGTTGCAGCGCAATTTTCAGGGCTATTCGACGCACGCAGCCTGCGACCTTATCGGCTTCGGGATGAGCGCAATCAGCCACATTGGCCCCAGCTTCAGCCAGAACGCCAAAGATCTGGTTGGCTATTACGCTGCACTCGACAACGGCCACTTGCCGGTCGCACGCGGTCTTTGGCTCGGCGACGACGATCTTCTACGTGCCGACTTGATCCAACGCCTGATGTGCGCGGGAACGCTCGACATCGACGCCTTCGAGGCACGTTATCCAGTAGAATTCGAACACTATTTTCGAGGTTCGCTGGATCGCCTGGAGCCGCTCGCGGCTGATGGCTTGGTCACGCGCACCGCGAACCGGATCACGGTGACCGCGCGCGGCCAGTTCTTGCTGCGCAACATCGCCCAATGCTTTGATGCGTATTTCGAAAGTCCCGGCATCCGCTACTCGCGTGCGGTGTGAGGGCGCGAGCTCGAGGACAATTGCCGCATGGGCCACGACGAGACCAAATCCGGCCGGATCACGCCGCATAACCCGATCGCTGATGACGGCGACGAGTATCAATTCTGCTCCACCTGTGCATTCGGCGCAGTCTGCGTGGGTCGCGGCCTCGACAAGATCGGACTGGCCGAGCTGCATTGCCTGGTCGAGCACGTCGGGCCGTACCGTGCCGGCGAATCGATCTTCCGCACTGGCGACCGCTTCGGTGCGATCTACGCGGTGCGCTCTGGCACGGTGAAGACACGCCAAGTCGACCTGGAGGGCCGCGAGCTGATTCTCGGGTTCTACCTGCCCGGCGAACTGGTGGGCCTCAACGCGATCCATCCGGAAATCTACCCCTGCGACGCAATTGCACTCGACAAGGTCGAGGTGTGTCGATTCTCGTTTCCCGCGCTCGCGACTCTGGCGATGCGTATTCCACAAGTGCAGAAAGAATTATTTCGTCGCCTCAGCAAGGACATCGGCGATGCCAGCGTGCGCAACCAGGAAGCGTCTGCGGACGAGCGCCTCGCCGCGTTCGTACTGGATTTGTCCGCCCGTTACGAAGCGCGCGGCTTTTCACCGCAGGCACTCCATTTGTCGATGTCGCGCGGCGACATCGCAAACTACCTCGGGTTGGCCTCCGAAACCGTCAGTCGCGTCCTGCGGCGCTTCCAGGACGGCGGCCTGCTCACTGTCGATGGTCGCGAACTCACGATCAGCAACGCCGCCGCGCTGAAAGACATCGCGAAGAATCTGCTGCACCACTGATAGGAACAACACGCTGCACCGCTCTTGAGCGAGTCTGCTACCCGCGTGCGGCTGGGCACTGGCGGAGCAAGCTGGCTCGCCGTGCCCTGGTGGGAGCGGCGGAAGCCGCCATGCCTTTTGAAGCGCCAAGGAAAGAGCATCGCGCCTTCCGGCGCTCCCACAAATTCCTAGCGACGAGATGTTCGATGAGAGCGGCGCAGCCGCGATCAGCATCGGCAAGTGCATTTCGGCCGTGCTTGCAGCTCGCCTGCAGAAATGGGTCGCAAAAATTGCTCCCACCGGTCGCCTTGAGCGCAGAGGTGCAACGCCGAAGTCGAGGGGCACCGCGCACAGCGGCTGTTTCGACTCCACACGCCGAACTGCGCGGCTATTCGCCGCAGGCAGGCGCAATTCATGCGCTGCTTGACCCGGATCAGGGCGATGCATCCACCACTTTAGCGATAGTCCGCTTACCTTCTTGAAGCGGAGTTCCGCATGTCCACCACCCATCGTCTCTGGATCGCACTCGGCCTGCTGCTGGGCGTGACCTTCGCGGTGCTGTTATGGATGGGTCGCGAGATCCATCGCAGTGCGCCACCCTTGCCCGATCGTGTCGTGAACACCAGCGGGCAAACCCTGTTCACGCACGCGGATTTCGAAACGGGACGTCAGGTCTGGCAATCATTCGGGGGGCAGCAACTGGGTTCCGTCTGGGGCCACGGCGCACTGGTCGCACCAGACTGGAGTGCGGACTGGCTGCACCGCGAGGCCACGGCATTGCTTGATCTGTGGGCGAAACGCGACCACGGAGCGTTCTTTGCTGATCTCGGAGAACCGGAACAAGACGCACTGAAGGCGCGATTACGCCACGAGCTGCGCACCAACACCTACGACGCGGGCAACGACACCATCACCGTGTCCGATGATCGCGCGCTCGCGATCTCAAATGTCGCCGCGCACTACGTCAGCCTGTTCAGCAACGATCCGGCTACGCAGAAATTGCGCGAAGGCTACGCGATGCGCAACGGCACCGTGCCGGACCTGCAGAATCGCGAACACCTTGCCGCCTTCTTCTTCTGGACCAGTTGGGCCGCATCGACCAATCGTCCCGACAGCAGGATCAGCTACACCAGTAACTGGCCCTACGAACCGCTGGTCGGCAATTCGCCGACGCCGAGTTCGTTCCTGTGGACGGTGTTCAGCGTTCTGTTCCTGATCGCCGGCATCGGCGTGCTCGCCTGGCACTATGTCGTGTGGCATCGCAAGGAGCCGCACCTGGAGCCGCCCGCACGCGATCCGCTCGCCGGCATCACGATCACTCCATCGATGCGCGCAACCGCGAAGTACTTCTGGCTCGTGCTGGCCCTGTTGCTGACCCAGATCCTGCTCGGCGCGATCACTGCGCACTTCCAGGTCGAAGGCCAGCAATTCTACGGGTTCGATATTTCGCAGTTCCTGCCGTATTCGTTGACGCGCACCTGGCACACACAACTGGCGGTGCTATGGATCGCGACCGCGTGGCTGGCGACCGGCCTCTACATCGCGCCGGCGGTATCCGGGCACGAGCCGAAATTCCAGCGCCTGGGGGTCAACTTCCTGTGGACTTGCTTGTTGATCATCGTGGTCGGCGCATTCACCGGGCAGTGGTTTGCGGTGATGCAGAAGCTCGGCTTGGCCAACAATTTCTGGTTCGGTCACCAGGGTTGGGAGTATGTGGACTTGGGTCGCTTCTGGCAGAGCTTCCTGTTCATCGGCTTGCTGCTGTGGCTGGTGCTGGTCGGCCGCGCGCTGTGGCCGGCCTTGCGGCGCAAGGACGAGATGTCCTCGATCGTCGGCCTGCTGTTCTTGTCCACGGTCTCCATTGCGCTGTTCTACGGCGCCGGCCTGATGTGGGGCGAACACACCTCGATGTCGATGGTTGAATACTGGCGCTGGTGGGTCGTGCATCTGTGGGTGGAGGGTTTCTTCGAGGTGTTTGCAGTAGCCGTGATCAGCTTCCTGTTTGTGAAGCTCGGACTGGTGCGCGGCAAGACCGCTACGATCAATGTACTTTTTGCGACGATCATCTTCATGGCCGGCGGCGTGCTCGGCATGTTCCATCACCTGTACTTCGCCGGCACCACAGTCGGGGTCATCGCGCTCGGCGCGTCGTTCTCGGCGCTGGAGGTCGTGCCGCTCGCGTTGATCGGCATGGAAGCGTACGAGACCTGGTCGCATAGCCGTGCCACGCCATGGATGGCCAGTTACCGCTGGCCGATCATGTTCTTCCTCGCGGTCTCGTTCTGGAACCTGGTCGGCGCCGGCCTGTTCGGCTTCCTGATCAACACTCCGCTTGCGCTGTATTACATGCAAGGACTCAATCTCACCGCGCTGCACAGTCATACCGCCCTGTTCGGCGTGTACGGAATGCTTGGCCTCGGCCTGATGTTGTTCTGCCTGCGCGGTCTCAAGCCACGCGCGCAGTGGAACGAAGGCTGGCTGCGCGGCTCGTTCTGGGCACTCAACATCGGGCTCGCGCTGATGGCGCTGCTGACCCTGCTGCCGCTCGGCGTGCTGCAGCTTTCCGCCGCACTCGAACATGGCTACTGGTATGCGCGCTCGGCTGAGTTCATGACGCGGCCGATCATCCACTTGCTCGTGTGGATGCGCGTCCCGGGTGATTCGATTTTCGCAGTCGGTGCACTGCTGTTCGCGTGGTTCGTATTGCGCTTGTGGATCACCCCGAGGCAACTACCCGTCACACGCGCCGGCGATGCCCCTGTCTTCGCCAGCGAACAAGACTGACTGTACCGGTACGCACGTGCCAGCATGGGCTGGTGCGTGCGTGGCCAATACCTGAGAGAGAACAATGCCAGTGTCCACCCTTTCGCTTCGGACCATCCCGCAATCCACCATCGCCGTGGGGCGTCGCTGGTTGCACGGCGCGCTGGCAAGGCTTGCGCAGGAGTCGGCACGCTCCGCCGACACGCATCTGCTCAAGCTCGAATTTCCCGGCTTTCCCGGTATCGATTTCTATTTCAAGGACGAGGCCTCGCACCCGACCGGCAGCCTCAAACATCGCCTCGCACGTTCACTGTTCCTGTATGCGCTTTGCAATGGCCGATTGCACGAGGGACAAACCGTGGTCGACGCGTCGTCCGGCAGTACTGCGATCTCCGAAGCCTGGTTCGCGCGTCTACTCGGACTGCAGTTCATTGCGGTGATGCCAGCGTGCACCGCGCCGGCCAAGATCCGCGATGTGCGCTCACTCGGCGGGATCTGCGACCTGGTAGACGATCCCTCGCAGGTGCATGCTCGGGCCGCGCAACACGCAGCCAACGGAGCCTGCCACCTCGACCAGTTCGGCCTCGCCGTTGCCGCCACCGACTGGCGCGGCAACAACAACATCGCCGAGTCGATCATTGGCCAACTGGCTAGCGAACCGTCGTCGGAACCGGCGTGGATCGTGTGTGGCGCCGGTACCGGCGGTACCTCGGCGACGATTGGCCGCTACCTGCGTTATCGGCGCCTCGACACGCAGTTATGCGTCGCTGAGCCCGCCGGCAGCGGCTTCGTGCATGGCTGGCGCACGCGCGATCGCAATGCCTTGGCGAGCCAGCCCACGCTGATTGAGGGCATCGGGCGACCACGCGTGGAATCCGGATTTCTGTTCGACGTCGTCGACCAGGTGATCGAGGTGCCTGATGCCGCCTCGATCGCGGCGGCGTGGTTGCTCGAAGAATTGCTCGGCCACCGCTACGGCGGCTCATCCGGCACCAACTTCGTCGCCTGCCTGCAGTTGGCCAGCGCGATGGGCGCACGCGGCGAACGGGGCAGCATCGTCACCCTGCTCTGCGATCGAGGTGATCGCTACGCCGAGACGCTATTTGATGCGGCATGGCTCAACGCCCACGGCATCGATCGCCTGCCCTGGGACACTGCGCTGCGTGACGCATTGCGCAGCGGCCACTGGAGCGATGCGGCAACTGCACAGTGAGCTCTAGTGATCTGCATTCGCCCGGGCCAACTCATGCAACTGGCGCATGATTTATTTCATGCGCTGCCACGCAATCAGTCGTTTCTAGACGACTGCACTAAAGCGCGCCGACTGGAACAACCTCCCGCAAGCCGCCGAACGTCCCGTGGCGAGTGCGCCATACGCCACACGACGGCTCGACTATCGTGCGACTGACCAAGGAGACGCTGGCGCTTGGCCAACCCCTCCTCAATGTCGACGAGTCGAACCACCAGCAGAACCTTGCGGCGCGGTCAACCAACGATTCAGGTCAGCGGTGCTTCGGCCGGGCGGCGACCAATGTAGTGTCTGGGCTCAACGCAATTGCTGCTGCATGCGTCCCTGGATGTTCGTCCAATCAGCGAACGCGGATCAACCCGCGTCGTGTTTCGCCGCATCGTGCGCAGCCTCAAGCGGCCACTGCGGATCATTGAAGTAGCGCGGATAGTCGGCCACGGCGCTGCGCATTGCGGTGACGGCTGCCATGTCTTTCGGGTCCTTCTTCAGTGCGGCCGCGCCAGCTAGCAGCGGGACAAGCATGCCGTGCAGCGCGGCATCGGGAGCAGCCGCAAGCTTGCAGTTGGCGAACATGAAGCGGGTCGCGTCCTCGATCGTCGCGACGCGCTCGAGCGCCATGTTCTCGGGCATGTGGCCCATTTCGTAGTGGCGAAGTTCGTCGAGTGCCGTGTGCACGCGGGCCATGCCGTCGCTCAGCGGCGCATCGGGCACATAGCGCTGCGTTGGTACCGGCGCCGCAGCAGCATGATCTTCATGCGCATGTTGTGGCGCAGCTTGAACAGAGCCGACCAGGCCGAGGCTGAAGGCGAGCGCGATACCGAGATAGAGGGATTTCATACGAGCGACTCCGGAATGCGGCGCGTGCACCGCGAATGGCACAATCGTGCCAGCAGACACGATCATCAGCGTTGACGCACGTCAACGCTGTGGCGTTCGGAACACTTCAATGTTGCCATACGGTCCGGCTTGCGGCGATTGCGTCAGACGGCTTTCGCTTTGCTCACATGCTTCGGGATGTCATGAAATGCAGACGACAAGCCGTTGCCCGTTTGTCGCCAGCGAGCAGGAGGATGCGCGATGAGTTCACCGAATCCAGCGCAAGCCGCGAGCCTGTCCGGGCTCGATGTAGGGGAAGCTGCACGTCGCCTGGCAACGGACGGCCCGAACCTGCTGCCGGGCAGCACACCGCGCAGCTTGTGGGCGATCGTTCTCGGCGTGCTGACCGAACCGATGTTCCTGATGCTGCTGGTGGCTGGAGGCCTGTATCTGGCGTTGGGCGATCGTGCGGAAGCGGCCTTCCTGCTCTCGTTCGTTTTCGTGGTCATCGGCATCACCTTGGCGCAGGAGCGCAAGACGCAACGCGCGCTGGAATCGTTGCGCGACTTGTCTGCGCCGCGCGCGCTGGTCATTCGCGGCGGCCAGGAACTGCGTATTCCTGGCCGCGACGTGGTCATGGGCGATCTGCTGGTGTTGCATGAGGGCGATCGCATCGCCGCCGATGCGATCCTTCTGGATGGCCATCTCAATGCAAACGAATCGCTGTTGACCGGCGAGGCCGTACCGGTGACCAAGTTGCCGGGCGCGGTCAGCGGCCAGTTGTTTGCCAGCACCGTGGTGACCAAGGGCGTGGGTACCGCTGAAGTCACCGCGATCGCCGGCGCCACGGCGGTCGGTCGCATTGGCCAGGCACTCGCCTCGACCACCGAGCCGGTGTCCGGACTGCAACAGGCATCGCGCAAACTGATCCGCAACCTGACTATTGGTGCGCTGCTGCTGGCCACGGCCTACATCCTGCTCGGCTGGCTATGGGATGGGCGGGGGTTGCTTCAGAGCGTGCTGGCCGGCATCGCGTTGACCATGGCGATCCTGCCCGAAGAAATCCCGGTGATCCTGACCGTATTCCTCGCGCTTGGCGCCTGGCGCATTTCCAAACAGAAGGTGCTGACCCGCCGCGTTCCTGCCGTCGAGGCACTCGGCGCAATTACCGTGCTCGCCGTCGACAAGACCGGCACGCTGACCCAGAACCGCATGCAGGTCGCCGAGATCACTCTGGCCGACGACGTGTTTCGCGACGCCGGTGCGGGAGACCTTCCGGAAAG
>JBDTWV010000057.1:0-9223 GCA_040006495.1 Dokdonella sp. | reverse complement strand
GATGCAGGGCGACTTCTACACAACCGGCAAATATCGAGAAAAGGGCCACCAGCCGTTCGATATGGAAAAGGCGATCGATGAGCGTCCGACCTATGTGTTGTTCAACGGCCATGAAGGTTCACTGACGGGTGACAACGCGTTGACCGCGAAAACCAACGAGACCGTACGCCTGTTCGTCGGCAATGGCGGTCCAAACCTCGTCTCCAGCTTCCATGTCATCGGCGAGATCTTCGATCGCGTGCAGCAGGAAGGCGGCACGCACCCGCAGGAAAACGTGCAGACCACGCTGATCCCGTCCGGTGGCGCAGTGACCGTCGAATTCCACACCGAGGTGCCGGGTAGCTACGTGCTGGTCGATCACTCGATCTTCCGTGCGTTCAACAAGGGCGCTCTGGCGATCCTCAAAGTTTCCGGCCCGGAAGACAAGAGCATCTACTCCGGCAAGGAGGTCGACTCGGTCTATCTGGGCGAGCGCTCCGAGCCGAACCTCACGGCGGTCACCACCGCAGCGAACGCGCACGCGGCCGGCACCCAGACCAAGGAAGAGCAGATCAAGGCGGGCCAACAGCTCTTCACCGGCACCTGCTCGGTCTGCCATCAGGCCAATGGCCAAGGCTTGGCCGGCGTGTTCCCGCCGCTCGCGAAATCCGACTTTATCGCGGCCGATCCGAAGCGTCCGGTCGACGTCGTGCTGCACGGCCTGACCGGCAAGGTCAAGGTGAATGGCACCGAATACAACTCGGTGATGCCGCCAATGACACAGCTGACCGATGACGAGGTCGCGAACATCCTGACCTATGTGTACAACAGTTGGGATAACCCGGGTGGCCGCGTGACCAAGGACGAAGTGGCCAAGGCGCGCGCAAATCCGCCGGTTGCGACAGCGCCGGAGCACTGAGATGGGCCGCCACACCAGCCGCAATGCTTTACGTGCGCCACGCACCAATACGCTGCTGGCAACACTGGTGGTAGTTGCACTATGCAGCAGCGCGGTTCTGGCGGCCGCACCGGACTATGTGCAGATTCCGGCCACGACGTTCAGCAGCGTGCTCGCGACCGAGGCTGCCACGACGCCGGTCACAGTTCCGGCGTATGCGATGCGCGCTGAGCCGGTGACGAACGCGCAATACCTCGCGTTCGTAACCACGCATACGGATTGGCGTCGCGATCGCGTACCGGTCGTGTTCGCCGAGAAGCGCTATCTCTCGCAATGGTCGGCACCAGATACCCTCGGTGCCAACGCGTTGCCCGATCAGCCGGTGACGCAAGTGAGCTGGTTCGCCGCACAGGCATTCTGCGCGAGCGAACAGGCGCGTCTGCCGACCTGGATCGAATGGGAACGCGCGGCATCGGCCAGTGCCACGGTTGCCGACGCGCGTGGCGATCCAGCGTGGCGACAGCACCTGCTGGACTGGTATGCACGCCCATCGAGCAGCGCAATGCCCGTCGTCGGCGGCGCGCCCAACCTGTTCGGCGTGCGCGACCTGCACGCTTTGGTCTGGGAGTGGACCGACGATTTCAGTGCGCTGATGGTCACCTCCGACAGCCGCGACCAAGGCGATCCGGATCGCCTGAAGTTCTGCGGCGAGGGCGCGCTGAGCCTGCGTGACCGCAACAACTATGCGTTGCTGATGCGTATCGCCATGCTGTCGTCGCTCAAGGCGACGGACACGACGGCCAATCTCGGCTTCCGCTGCGTGCGCGAAAAAGGAATCAAGCCATGATGGCGTTCCGTCCCCTGCTTGCAAGCCTGCTCACCACATGCGCGCTGCTGGTCTGCGCACCGGCCCCAGCCATTGCCGGCCCTGCGGCGTCGACAAGCGCATGGCCCACCGACTCGGTCTACAACCTCAATGCGTCGCTGGTCGATCAGGACGGCCATGCCTTGTCATTCGCATCGACCACCGGCAAGCCGCGATTGGTCACGATGTTTTACAGCTCGTGCAAGTTCGTCTGTCCGTTGATCATCGACACCTTGCGCAAGACCGAGCATGAACTGCCCGACAGCAGCCTCAAGGGACTCGACGTGCTGATGGTCAGCTTCGATCCCGACATCGACACCCCGGCCAAGCTCAAGGCCTTGGCCGAGCAGCGTCACCTCGATACGCCGCGCTGGCGGCTTGCGCGTGCCGCGGCGCCCGACGTGCGCCGTATCGCGGCCGTACTCGGCATCCAGTACCGGCAGCTGGAAAACCACGAATTCAGCCATTCCAGCGTGCTGGTGCTGCTCGATGCACACGGCCGGATCGTCGCGCGCAGCGAGCGCCTGGGGCAGGTAGATCCAGAATTTGTCGCGGCGATAAAGCAGGCGCTCGAACCGGCCTCTTGAGCGAGGTGACGCGCCATTTTTGGCCCACCTCGGCGCCCGATATCGCGCCAGAAAAGGCGACCGTCCTCACGCTGACGATCGCCTATGCTTGCGCACAACGCGAGCTCGGCGGCATCCTATGCGCCAACGGCGCCGAGAAGGCGGCCGCATGCGCCCGCCATTGGGCGTTGGCCCTTCCAGGAAATACGCCCGCGCATGATCGAATTTGGACACAGCACCCACGTCGGCCTGCGCCGCGAACACAACGAAGACACTTATTACGCTGATGCGGAGCTTGGCCTGTGGCTGGTCGCCGACGGTATGGGCGGGCATGAGTACGGCGAAGTCGCCAGCGCAATAGCACGCGACACCTTGGTGCGCGAAGTCGGCACTGGGGCCGCACTGGTCCGCGCCATCCAGCTCGCCGACGAGGAAATCATCCGCCATTCGACACGCAGCTCTGAAACCCTTCCGATGGGTACAACGATCGCCGCGGTCAGTTTGCAAAAAAGTGGCGAGTTCGAGATCGCCTGGGTCGGTGACAGCCGGGTCTACGCGTGGCATGAGGGCCTGAAACAATTGTCGCAGGACCATTCCTACGTCCAGGAGTTGGTCGACCAGGGCGCGATCACCAGCGAACAGGCGCGCAGCCATCCGCATCGCAACGTCGTCACCCAGGCGCTCGGCGTGACCGATCCGCAATCGCTGCGCGTGGCCAGCGTGCATGGACAGCTGCTACCGGGCATGCAACTCCTGTTGTGCAGCGACGGATTGACCGAGGAAGTCGACGACAACGCGATCGCCGCGATCCTCGGCCGCCAGGACCTGACTCCGCAGGAATGCGTCGACCACCTGATCCTCGCCGCGCTTGATGGCGGTGGGTCGGACAACGTGACCGTGATCCTGGTGCGTTCGCGCTGAGCAAGCGAGGGGACGAAAGCGCCCCCTTCCGCCCTGTCGGGCACCTTCCCCAGCTGCGCAGCGGAAGGGAAAACCATCTTCTTTCTGTCCTGTGCCCACGGACGCGACAGATAGGCCGTTCAGTCCTCTGTGTAACGGAGAATGATGCCGAAGGCGGAACGGGGTGCTTTTTCGCGCCGCTACCGCGCCTCGATTCGCACCCAGACGCAAGCGCCCTTGCTGGCCTTGTCGATCGCCTCCAGTCGCGCGGCATGCAGCGCAAGATCCGCATCCAGCGCACGCAGCACGCGCGGGCGCACCAGCATCGATGTGTCGATCACGACTGCACCCACGTGCAACTGAGCGTCTTCGTTCGCAAAACCGAGATGGCCCTGGCCTGCGGTCAGCGCGAGGTAGACGTCGGCGAGCAGGTTGGCGTCGAGCAACGCGCCATGCAGCTCACGGTGGCTGTTGTCGACGCCGAGTCGTTTGCATAGCGCATCGAGTCCGTTGCGCTGCCCCGGGAATTTCTCGCGTGCCAGCGCCAGTGTATCGAGCACGCTGACGCGCTCGCGCAGCTTGGGCAGCTCGACGCCGGCGCGTGCGAGTTCCGCGTCGAGGAATCCGATATCGAACGAGGCGTTGTGCGCAATGACTTCGGCTCCATCGATGAATTCGAGAAACGCTGCCGCAATTTCGCCGAAACGCGGCTTGTCGAGCAGGAATTCGTCGCTGATGCCGGTCACCGCTCGCGCGCCTTCGTCGATCGCGCGATCCGGATTGAGGTAATGATGGAACGTGCGCCCGGTCGGCCGGCGCTGGACCATCTCGACGCAGCCGATTTCGATCACGCGATGGCCGCGCTGGACTTCGAGTCCGGTGGTCTCGGTGTCGAGAATGACTTGCCTCATGAACGCTCCTCTCGGTTCTGAACGGTCAACTGCTGGAAAGCCAATGCCGCATCGCGCGCCAACACATCGACGCGCTCGTTCTCCGCATGGCCGGCGTGGCCCTTGACCCAATGCCATTTCACGCGATGCCCGTCGAGTGCAGCCGAGAGGCGCTCCCACAGATCACGGTTCTTGACCGGCTGGCGATCGCTGGTGCGCCAGCCATTCGCGCGCCAGCGCGCCAGCCATTCCTCAACGCCGCGTTTGACGTACTGCGAATCGGTGGTCAAGACGACTTCGCAGGGTCGCTTCAAGGTTTCCAAGCCTGCGATCGTGGCCATCAACTCCATGCGATTGTTGGTGGAGTGCGCCTCGCCGCCGCTGAGCTCCTTCTCTCGTGTGCCACAACGCAGCAACGCGCCCCAGCCACCCGGCCCGGGGTTGCCGAGGCAGGAACCATCGGTGAACAGCTCGACGCGATTTGCGTCCTCATCGACTTTGCTCATGCGCGGGCGCGGCGGCTTGGTGTGCCGGCAAAATTCGGGCGGGCCAGCGAACGTTCACGCACTGCGCGCGGGCGCAAGGGCGTCAGCACGGCACGCTGCTTCGATGCGGTCAGCAGGTAGGCGCGACGCAGCGGGGCGAGCAGACGTGCCGAGTAACGTTCCGCCAACCCATCCAATGGCGGCCAACATGCACCGATGTAGTCGGCTGCGTTCGCGGTCAATTGTCGATTCGACATCTGCCTGCGCATGGACTCGATATGTCGTGCGTGCGGCAGCGGCATGCCGTGGCGCGCGCGCCAGTGCGCCCACGCCAGCCACGGGCTCCATGGATTGAGTCCATACCACAGCAATACGCCACCCGGCACGAGCACACGTGCAAGCTCGTCAACCAGCTCGAACGGCGGCAACAAGACATCGCCCACATGCTGGGCGACCACGAGCTGGAATGCCTCATCCTCCCACGGCAGTGCCTCAGCGGTGCAGGCAACATCGCCGTACAGGCGTCCTTGCTGGGCGTGGACACGTACCGCGGCGAGCTGGCGCGTATCGACTCGCAGATCGCGATTTGCCTTGCACGCCTGCACGACCAGCGCACGCCCAGCGGGACGGCGCGCAGCATGCGCGCCGACGCAGCGGAGTTCCTCACGCAGCAACGCCTCGGTTTCGGGCGCAGCGAACAGGTTGTCGGAGCCGATCATCACGGGTGCCGCAGCCACAGTGTCTTCGACCGAAGTGTAACCCGTTCATCGGCGTCCTAATGATTGCTTAACGTCTGCCACCCAGACGCTGGATATATTCCCGACCCCATGACCGACCTGCGCCTCATTGCCGTCCCTGCGCTCGCCGACAACCTCATCTGGCTGCTGGCCGATGCGAGCGGTGCCGCGGTAGCCGTAGACCCGGGCGACGCCGCACCGGTCGTCGCCGCGCTTGCGCGCGAGCGTCTGCAGCTGCGCGCGATTTTGCTGACCCACCATCATGGCGACCATATCGGTGGCGCCGCGGAACTCGCGGCAGCGACCGGCGCGACGATTCACGCGCCCGTCGACGATCGCATCGGGGGTTCGGTTGTGCGCGTCGGCGATGGCGACGCAGTCGTCCTTGAGTCACCTCGATTGCGTTTCGACGTGATCGCCATCCCGGGCCATACGCTCAGTCATATCGCCTATCACGGCCACGGCTTCCTGTTCTGCGGCGACACCTTGTTCAGCGTCGGCTGCGGCCGGCTATTCGAAGGCAGCCCAGCTCAAATGCTCGCATCGCTGGAACGTCTGGCCACGCTACCCGCGAGCACGCTGGTTTGCTGCGGCCACGAATACACGGTGGCCAACTGCGCGTTTGCGCGCACTCTCGAACCTGACAACAAGGCGCTAGCAATGCGATCCAACGAGGCGACCACACTGCGCGCACACGGCGCGTCCACGCTACCCAGCACCTTGGCCAGCGAACTCGCGTGCAATCCGTTCCTGCGCATCGACAGCACGGCTCTGCTCGAGGCGCTCGGCGAGCCGGATCGCGTCGAGCGTTTCGCCCGATTGCGTGCCAGCAAGGATTCCTTCCTGGTACCTGTGCAGTGAGCCGCGCAGACGGATTACCGGTGGACAGCGCCATGGCATTCCCCGCACGCGCGGCGCTGCCGATGGCGCTGGCCCTGCTGCTTGCCGCGTGCGCAACCCCTCCCACACGCCCCAAGGAGGCGCCGCCTGCCGCGGTGCAGGCGGCCGCGACCGTTCCAGCGACTGATCGCGCCCCGACTGTGCCAGTCCCCGCTACGAATCCTACTTCGCCGTGGGTGCGCCTGCGCGCAAGCTTTGCGATGACCGGCTGCGACTACCGTCCGCAGGTGCAGCGCCGGGCGGCCTTGTATGCCAAACGACCCTCTCAGTTCGCAGCCAGTTGGGAACGCGCGATGCCGTTCCTGCTGCTGGTCGTCGACGAACTTGCGCGCCGCAATCTGCCCGGCGAGTTCGCGATGCTGCCGTACGTGGAAAGCACCTACCAAGCGGTCGCATCGCGCGGCGACCGCGCGGCCGGGATGTGGCAGATCGTGCCGGATACGGCGCGCGCCAGCGGGCTCACGATCAACGCCAACTACGATGGTCGGCTCGACGCGATCGCCTCGACTTCCGCCGCGCTGGACCTGATTGCACGTTATCGCACGGAATTCGGAGACTGGCGCCTGGCCGACATGGCCTACAACAGCGGCGAATTCAAAGTCCGCAAACTGCTCCGCGGACGTGACGCACACACCCTGTCGGCCCGCGAGCTGGCGCGCCTTGCATTCAACCCGGTCACCCACGAGCACCTCGACCGCCTGCTCGCGCTGTCATGCATCATCGACGATCCCGCCCGCTTCGGAGTGACCTTGCCCGAACCACGATCCGACGATGTGTTTGCGTTGGTCACGCTCAAGTCCGGCATGGATCTGCGTCTGGCCGCACGACTGGCCGGACTCGACGTGGGTGATGTGCAGCGCTGGAACGCCGGCTACCGACGTTCGCGAATGCCGGCCGAAGCCGCACACCGGCTGTGGTTGCCCAAGGACAGCGTCGCACGCTTCGAGGTCGCCGCGGCCGCTGTGCCTGTCGAGCTCTGGGGTGACTGGCGCGAACAGCGCGTCGCCACCAATAGCGGCATCGGTACTTGGGCCACGCAACTCGGCGTTCCGGTCGCGGTGCTCGCCGCAGCGAACGCGCTCGACCAAGATGCGACGGTGACCCGTGAGTCGGCGTTGCTGTTGCCCGGTCGCGACCCCGATCAGGTCGACGAACCCCCACGGGACAAAACCAGCGAGCGCAGCGTCGTCATCGGCCCAGGCGACACCCTGTCGCGCATCGCGCAGCAAAACGCGATTTCGCTCAGGCAGCTGAAGCAACTCAATCCGGGCGCAACAGGAATTTTGCAACTGGGCCAGAGGCTGCGCATCGGTGGCGCGGGCGCTAGTACGGGTCACGCTGACCGGTAACAGCAGCAGAGCAGCGATAACCGGTAACATTTGACGGAGTAGGGGCAGCTGACTACGGCTGACCGGCGGCATCCGCGCGCGGCCCATCCAATGGATCATCGCCGTTTCATTCTCGCTGCGGGTGACTTGACTGATCGCCCGTCGTTTGACCACGACCGATCGGTGGCATTGTACGAAGGGTCCGACGTCGAGCCGTGCCACCGGCTCACCCGGAAGATGTGCTGGTTTATGCGTCCCCGGACTGCTCCACGTCATCGCGCGAGCGGCAGCTTGGCGAAGCTGAAATCCCACCGGCTTCCGGATGATGCGCAACCGTGTCGAGGTGAACTCGCCACTACGACGCACAGAGGCGATCGACAAGGGGCAATGTCGCCGCGTTCCGGTGTTCGGATTTCGCTTCGGGAAACACCAGCGAGTCGGCCCAAGTCGATGCCGGTTGCAGCCATACTCGTCATGCCCGGACTGCATTCGGGACACCCGTGGCCGCAGCGAGAGTCGCGATGTTGTGTAAAAGACATCGCGGCGCACGTATCTTGAACCTGCCACAGCCCACGACCTGCCACGGCCCACTCGCGCGGGCCTGCCCTGCGCAACGGAAACAGAAGCCTCCGTTGCTCTTCGCAGAAAGCGGTTACAAATCCTGCAGCTTGTCTTCGGAGACCGTGATCTTGGTCCCTTTCCGCAGCGCCGCGATGAACTCACGCGCGACGGCTGACCCCGCACCCTGCGTCAGCGTCGTGCGCGTTGCTTCCTTGGTCTTCGCGTCGAGCTTCGACGGATCACCATCGATGACATTGTCGAGCTGAATCAGCGCGTAGCTGTCGCCACCGAGGGCGACAAGCTGGCTGTCGGACTTGCCGTTCTCCGGGCGCGGCATCGAGAAAGCGGCCTTGACCAGCGCGCTGTCAACGGTCGCCGCGTCGCGACCGACGCCCTTCTGCTCTTCCGCTTTCAGGTTCTGCGCAGCGGCGAGTTGATCAAACGTCTCGCCCTTGCCAAGTTGTGCAAGCAACTCGCCAGCATGAGCCTTGGCATCACTCGCAATGCGCTCAGCCATGATCTTGCCGCGCACGGTGTCGGTTACGTCCGCGAGCGGAATCGGCGTCGACGGTTTGTGCTCCGCGATACGCACGACCACGAGATGGTTGGGCCCCATGTCAATCGGATCGGAATTGTTGTTCTGCACCAGCACGCTGTCCGAGAACGCCGCCTTGGCCACAGCCGGGTTCGCAGCGACGCCCTCCGCACCGCCCTGGCGCGGAAACAGCGCGGTCTTCTGCACCGTCAGGCCAAGATCCTTCGCCGCGGGCTCCAGCGTTGACGGGTCCTGGTAGGTAAGGTCGGTCAGCTTGCCGGCTTTTTCGGTGTAGGCGCGCTCGCGCTCGGTTTCGGCGTATTGCTTCGCCAGTTCCGGCTTGACCTCGTCGAAAGTGCGCGTCTTGCCAGCACGCACATCGTTCAATTTGATGATGTGATAGCCCTCGCTGCTCAACACCGGTGCTGAAACGTCGCCCTTGTTGAGCGCGAACAACGCGTCCTCGAACGCCGCATCGGTAGTGCCCTTGTCGAGCCAGCCGAGATCGCCGCCCGCATTCTTCGATCCGAGGTCGGAGGAATCCTGCTTGGCGAGTGTTGCGAAATCCTTGCCTTCCTT
>JBDTWV010000056.1:0-9352 GCA_040006495.1 Dokdonella sp. | reverse complement strand
TCGACAAGGTCGATCCTTCCGCCGCACAAAGTGCGGTGCGAAAGCCGATCGTGTTCTATGTCGATCGTGGCGCGCCGGAACCGGTGCGCGCGGCACTACTCGAAGGCGCGAACTGGTGGAAGACCGCGTTCGAGAAGGCGGGGTTCAAGGACGCCTACCGCGTCGAGCTGCTGCCCGAAGGCGTCGATCCGATGGATGTGCGCTACAGCCTGATCACGTGGGCGCACCGCTACACGCGCGGATGGTCGTACGGCCAGGCGATCATCGACCCGCGCACCGGTGAGATCATCAAGGGTTCGGTCACGCTCGGTTCGCAGCGTGTGCGTCAGGACATCCTGATTGCCGAAAGCCTGCTCGCGCCGTATGACAAGGCAAATGCGACCGAACTGAAGGGCGAGGCCGAGGGAATGGCGCTCGCGCGCCTGCGCCAGCTCGGCGCGCATGAAGTCGGTCATGCGCTCGGCTTCGCGCACAACTTCGCAGCGAGCCGCCTCGGCAACGGTTCGGTCATGGACTATCCGCATCCACTGCTGAAGGTCGACGCGGATGGCTCGATCCGTCTCGATCATGCTTACGGTGTCGGCGTCGGGCCGTGGGACGATTTCATCGTCGCGCACGCGTACAGGCAGTTCGCGCCCGACGCTGAGACCGCATCGCTGGCGACATTGCGCGCAAATATCGCGACGACCGGTTTCCGATATGTGAGCGATCAGGATTCACGCGCCCTTGGTGACGCCGAGCCGGACGGCCTGCTATGGGACTTCGGAGCCGACTCCCTGACCGCGTTTGATTCGATGCTGGCCGCGAGACGCAAGGCGCTCGACAATTTCTCGATCGGCGTGCTGCCTCCTGAGCGCCAGGTTGGCGAACTTGAAGCGCGTCTCGTACCTGTCTACCTGCTGCATCGTTATCAAACCGAAGCCGTTGCGCGGCTGCTCGGTGGCGTGAACTATGCGTATTCCGAAGCGGCCGATCGTCAGGCGGGCACCCACATTGTGGCTGTGGACCGGCAGCGCGCGGCGCTTGGTCGGCTGGTCAGGACGCTGAGCGCGGAGCAGCTTGCGCTGCCGGCGAACGTGCTTGACTTGGTCACTCCGCCAGGTGCCGACTACCTACGCAATCGCGAATATTTTGCGACGCGCACGACGCCGATGTTTGACGCGCTCTCTGCGGTCGAGGCGGCTACCGCCCAGACGGTGATGTTCCTGTTTGCGCCTGAACGTCTGAATCGACTCGCGTGGCAGCATGCGCGCGACACGAGCGAACCGGGCGTCGCCGACGTGCTCGATGCGACGTTCCGAGGCACCTGGCAGCGCACCGCGATCAGTGCGGACATACCCGCTGGCGACGCCGTGCAGGTCGCCGCGAACTGGGTCGTGCTCGATGAGCTGCTGCATACGCTGGATGCCGGGAAACTGCATGCGCAAGTTGATGCGGACGTGCGCGCCTCGTTGCAGGCGTGGCAGAGTTGGCTTGCGAAGAATGGTGGTCGCGGCAGTGGTGCGGCCAGTCGTGCGGAGGCGGCGGCAATGATCGGCAAGTATCTTGTCGATCCGAAGTCGGTGAAGCTGCGGCCGCTGCCGGTGATTCCGCCAGGCGCACCGATTTGAGCATGGTGCGAGTGCAACACGGCCACTTTTGGAGGGTCAGCGTCGAGGCCCGTCGGAAATACACAGCGATGATGCAATCGACATTGGCCAATGCGGCCGACACTGCTTGCACAGGCGAGAAGCATGTCCGGTTTTGAACGAGGCTGTCTACTCGCAGCGGGGATCGCGGCCGCGGCGGGCGCTGTACTTCACGTCGCCATCGTGTTCGGTGGCCCTGACTGGTATGCATTCTTCCACGCACCGAATGTCATGTTCGAGATGGCGCGGGTGGGCAATCTGCGCGCGCCAGTCAGTGGTCTGGTGATTGCCGCGTTTCTGGCACTGTGCGCGGCCTACGCGTTTTCGGGTGCAGGCATGATTCGCAGACTTCCTCTCCTGCGGCTCGGACTCGCCTCGATCGGAGGCCTGCTGATTTTGCGTGGACTGCTTTTTGTACCGCTGATCCTCTGGCGCCCGAATGCACTGGCCCGTATTTGCGAGTGTCGCAGCGTCGACACATTCATTATGCTTACGTCGGGTCTCTGCCTCGCCATGGGTATCGGCTACGCGTTGGGAGCAATCGCCTTGCTCAACAGCTCGACTCGCAGGCGTGAAAAAACGCGTACTTGGTGAGTCATGCAATTGTGTTCGATGTCATCAGTTGTAGGCTTCATGTGCGATGTGTGGCATCGCCACCGCCGCACCCATGCAGGCAGTGCGTGATGAACCAAGCTATCTTCGAAACGGGATTGGGTAAGCGCTGGCAGGAAGTTCGTGAGCGCGTCGATGCGGCCTGCCACGTCGCCGGCCGCGATCCGTCGGAGGTTGTGATCCTGCCGGTCAGCAAGACGTTTGCACCGGACGTGATCCGCACGGCCGTCGCACTGGGCCTGCATCGCTTCGGCGAAAACAAGGTGCAGGAGATCCGCAGCAAGTTTGAGCCGCTCGTCGACTGCGCGATCGACTGGGTCATGATCGGGCATCTGCAGACCAACAAAGCCAAGGATGTGGCGCGCCTTGCCAGCGAAGTGCAGTCACTTGATCGCCTGGAGTTGGCCGAAGCCTTGCACAAGCGCCTGCAGATCGAGGGCCGCGCGCTTGACGTGCTGGTGCAAGTAAAGACGTCCACCGAGGAAACCAAGTACGGCTTGTCGCCAGAGCAGTTGCCATCTTTTCTCGACAAGCTGCTCGCGTTCGACACACTGCGCGTGCGCGGTCTGATGACGTTGGCGATGCACTCCGCCGATGCTGCCATCGTGCGCGCGTGTTTCCGCCAGTTGCGGGAGTTGCGCGACGATGCGACCGCGCGCGGTCATGACATACCGCGCCTGTCGATGGGCATGAGTGGGGATTTCCCCCTTGCGATCGCCGAAGGCGCAACCGAGGTCCGGATCGGTACCGCCATCTTTGGCGAACGCCCATATCCGGATTCTTACTACTGGCCGGAAGCTCACGAGCAAGCCTGAGGACCGCCGCAAATGGTCGGGTACGTGGCGGTCGGCTGACACGTCGGGCTATCCGTTTCGGCGCGCATGAAGCGGCAGCGGGACCCGTGTAAATCGTGAGCAATGTGCTAGTGTGCCCCCGACATTCTCGGGGGTGCGTTCCATGGTCATTTTTGCACGGACATTGGGCTTTTTCGCTCTCGTTTTATTGGCGTGCGTGAGTGGCCATGCCTACGCGCAGGCCTCGCGAACCTGGATTTCGGGAGTCGGAGACGACGCCAATCCGTGCTCGCGCACCGCGCCCTGCAAAACATTTGCTGGAGCGATTTCGAAGACAGCAGCCGGTGGCGTGATTGATGCGCTCGACCCGGGCGGCTTTGGCGGAGTGACAATCACCAAGGCGATCACCCTCGAGTCGGATGGCACTGTCGCCAGCGTATTGGTCTCCGGCACCAACGGCATCACGATTGCCGCTGGCCCTGCCGACATGGTGACATTGCGTGGCATAAAAATCACCGGCTTGGGCAACGGGATCGATGGTGTCAGGTTCAACAGCGGCGGCGGGCTCACCGTCGAACGCACCGAAATCGACGCCTTCGCCAACAACGGGATCAATTTCATGCCGAACAGTGCAGCGACGCTGGCAGTGCGTGACACGACGATCCGCAGCAGTGGCACCATTGGCAATGCGAATAGCGGCGGCATCACGATCCGCCCGGCCAGCGGTGGTTCCGCCAACGCGATGCTGGAGCGCGTGCAGTTGTTTTCCAACAGTTACGGTCTGCAGGTGCAGGGGACGGCGTCGGTGAACGTACGCAACAGCGTTGCCAGTACCAACGGCAGCAATGGTTTCGTCGTCATCGGCGGTGGCGCTGCGGTCCAACTCATGCTCGATAACGTGATTGCGAGCGAAAACTCGCAGGCGGGCGTTCTCGCACAAGGTTCGGCGGCGATCATCCGGCTGTCCAACAGCACGCTCAGTGGTAATACCCAGGGGATCCAGGCGACCGCGGGCGGGCAGGTGATTTCATTCGGCAACAATCGCAACAGCGGCAACATAAGCGACGGTGCGCCGACTTCTATTGCAGGCCTGCAATAGGCCGATACAATTTCGATTGACGGTCGGCGGCGATCGTCAATCGAAGCCGTTGCCGAAGATACCGTCTGCATAAAGCGCGGTCAGCGCGCCGGTCCAGTTGACCGCGTTGGCGAGCGTAAGGCTGACGCCAGGCGTGCCCACCGTGCTGGTCACGTAAAACGCATCAAGCAGGCACAGTGATATATCGGCCGAACAAACGGTAACCAGTGCGGTCGCCGGGGCTTGGGCGCCGACGTTGCCCGGAGTGGCTGCGGTGGAGAAACTGGCCAGAACCCATTCCTGTTGAGCCGTGCTGCTGGCTGTTGCGTTGACTGCAGGTGTCGCGGAATTGCCTGCAGCGGCGCCGAGTGCATCCTGCACGATACTTCCCGCTGGAATGCCGCGAAAGCCGAGTACGCTCGCACAACTCTGCACGCCGCTGCCTGCGTTGGCGTATTTCAGCTGTACGGTGGCGCCTGCGCCCAGCGGGCGTTGCAGCAGTGTGCGGAAGTGAACGAGCATACCCGCGTTGCCACTCTGGTTCCCGCCGAGTGCCTGGTAGACGCTGCCGTTCGGATCGCTAATGGTCAGGTCGCTGACGAATTTCGACGAGGCGGCTACGCTGATGACCAGCGTCGTGCCAGCAGGAACAGCAGCATCGAGCGGCACGCCTTGCGTGTTGTTTGCGGGTAATATCGTGCAGCCGCTGCCGACCCGGCCGAGGAACTGCTGTGCGTGCGCTGGAACAACCGTGGCAGCGAGTGCAAGCGTGATTGCGGCAGCGATGGGTCGGAGCATGTGCATCTCCTGTCGATGACGCGAAGTGTAGCTGATTCACTCTGCACCCCGTCTCACCAAATCGCTCGAATAGCTGCGACGGAATGCGATTGTGAGTGGCGTCCATTCCTGCCCGTCCGTTGCCGGCGCGTTCCTGATGGCACGTGCGGCACTGGTTGCGTTTTACCCCGACGCGATCGCGCAGCGCGGCAGCATCGCCGTGCACATGCCTGCGCCCGAGGATCACGGCACGACCGGAGTGGTTGCCCAAGTCTTGACGCTGTTGACCGGGGCGGCGGCCGACAACGGCTTCAAGGGGCTCGGGGGCCGCTTCGCGCGCAATGGGCTGCTGGAGTTCGCGCCCGCCGAGAACGGCGCCGCCGTAACCTTCCAGCGCGTTGACGACGGGGCGGCCGTATCCATTGAACTCGATTTCGTGTCGGTTCCGCCCGACCCGCAACTGCGGCCATTGCTGATGGCGATCATGCACGGCAGCGCCGCCGCAGGTCAGTGCAATGCGTTTGCCGCGGTATGGCAGGATCGCGTGCGTCGCCTGCTGTTGGAGCATGCAGACGACCCTGTTGTCGTGCGGCTGCGGCGTCATTCGTCGCCGGTGACGTAGCGCGCAAGTTGGGTTGGGCGCAACCTGCCGACGGGTTGGATGCGAGTTTTGTTGCGGAACCAAGCGCGCGCGCACATTCTGGCCGCGCGGACGTGCCGATAATGACGACCTTGCGCTTCGTTGATCCGCAGCGACCCAGCCGAGAGCCAGCTAGCGATGAAATCCCGGAAATGTCTGGTCATTGCCGGTGCCAGTGCGGCGGAGGTGGCCGAAGTGGCCACAATCCTGCGCGTGGTGCAGTCGCTGCTTGATCACGCCTGGTCGCTCGCTGGCGAGGACGATGATATCGACCTGGTCTTCTCTGACCTGGCCGACTTCGGTGGTCGCTGTGCGCGTGTGCGCGCACTGGACGAGGGCAGGCATTTTGCCGCGATCGCCGAACCCGGGGCAGACGTACTGGATGCCGAACTCGTCGTGCATCGGCCGATAGAGGCAAAAGCGATCGCCGGCCTGCTCAATTATGTTGGCCATGCCGCAGCGCCGGGACCCCGTCGGCATGGCGACTTCAGCACACACGAACGACACATCGTGCCGCTGATTCGTGCGACATCGACGCATGATGAACGACCGACCGCCGATATTTCGGGGCGCGCCTGCTTCCTGGACATCCAGCGGGTGCGCAACTGCACCAATCTCGATGCGCTGATCCAGAACGGGGCGGTGTTGCTCGAACGTCCGGGTCTTCCGCAATTGCTGATCGATCCGGTCACCGAGACCTTCCATTCGAACGCACGCATGGTCGAGCTTGAACCTTATTTTCTCGATCTCATTGGCGGTCATGAACGGCGGCGCGTCGGTGGTACTCAGCTCGCCGCATTGCGCAAGGCGCTGCCTGCCAGGCCGCTCGCGCGCCTGCGCTGGCTGCACGCGTTGTTGCGTTCCAATGGCTGGCTTGCCGATCATCTCGATCCCAGCGCGAACTACCGCCTCAAGCGCTGGTTCCAGGTCGACACCACGTACCGCAAGCAACACCGCATTGCATTGACGTTGATGCGAGACGCGCCTCTGCATCGCATCGCGGCAACCGCCAAAGCACACATGGCCGACGTGTTCGACGTGGTGAATGCATTCGATGCACTCGGCCTGATCGTGACCACGCGGCAACCGATTTACGGAGCCGAGACCTCGCCCGGTGGCAAGCGGCGCGCCTTGAAGGCGGTGCGGCAGCGACTCGCGACGGCTGCATTCACGCGCTGAGTCGTGGAGCTGCGGAAGGGTGCTGTTTGCGGCGAAACACGGATTGAATCCGCGAATGTCGGAAAGACATGCAGAGAACGACGTCGACTGCGAAATCCAGTTCCCGACGACATGAACCCGGCGCCATTGTGGCGCCGGTCCCGTTTGCCTGTTGGTGCCGCTTAGCAGTTACGGCGTGTAGGTTGCCGTCAACGTCACACCCGAGAAGGCCGCGTATGCACGAACGTTGATGTAGTAGGTCCCCGACGTCGGCGAGTTGAACGTGCAGGTCTCACCGTTGCCGGCGAGATACGGACGGCAATCGTAGGTCGCGGTGGTGGGAGCCGAGCTGCGCCGAACGTACAAATCCGCATCGCCCGTGCCACCGGCGATCGCGATGGTGAGTTTGCTCTGGCCGGCCGGTACCGCCAGCGTGTAGTTCGGTGAGACCGATCCTTTCGCGACGGCGGGCAATGCCACGGTCGACGTGGTGCCTCCACCGCCACCACCGCTACCCGGGCAAGCCACGCCGACCGCGGAGAATGCGGAAGTCACATTGGCTTTGCTGAGACCGAGGTCGGTTGCGGCCGTCTCAACCGCGCACGCACCGCTATTGAACGTGCTGCTTGGCGTCCAGTAAAGCGCATTGGCGCGGGCGAACGCCTTGAACGCAGATACCGTGTTCCATCCGCTCGTCTTGGCCAAGGTGCAGAATGCCTTGTTGTACACGCCGGATGAGTAGTGCACGTCGAGTGAGCTGGTGTACTGCGAGGCATTGTCGATCGACCCGCCATCCGATTTCGGGGTGCACATGTAGCGCAGCGCCCCGGTGGCCTTGAAGATTTCCGGCCCGACCAGGAAGTCGTTGCTGCCCTTCCAGTAATACTCGGTGGCTTCGCCGCCCATGTCCGAGAATGCTTCGTTCATGCCGCCGGACTGGCCGGAGTAGGTCAGGTTGGAATGCTGCTCGGTGAATCCGTGTGAGACCTCGTGGCCGGCGACGTCGACGCTGACCAGCGGGTAGAACGTGGACGCACCGTCGCCGAAGTTCATCGCCGCGCCGTCCCAGAACGCATTCTCATAGTTCTTGCTGTAATGGGTGCGCATGACCAGCTGGAACGAGAGCGCCTTCGAGCCCGTGTAGGCCTGGTACATGTTCTGGATCACGCCACCGAAGTAGTGCGCGTCATTCAGCGGCGAGTAGGCGCCGTTGATCGCCTTCACCGTGTTGCGCGGGCAGGTATAGGAGTACGCCGTGGTGCCGCTGGTGCCGCCGTTGAGGTTAATCGTCTTGACGCTGGTGTTGCTCATCGTGCACGTGGTGCCACTCTGGCTGACGTCGAGATAGCCGTACTTCCCGCCCGAACCCCACTCGTACTGGCCAGTCTTGGCGTTGCCGCCGGGGCCGGTGCCGATCGACGAGGTGGTCAGTCCGTCCCACTGCCTCAACACGTTCCCGGTCTGCGCATCGACGATCACGAACGGACGCGAAGGTGCACCACCGCCGACGCGGTCCGCGAAGAACGACACGACATAGGCCAGTTGCGCAAAACCGGCATCGTCGACGACGACCATCAGCTTCGATTCTTCGCGCTCGTAGCTCAGCCTCTGCTTCGTCGATCCGGACGTTGCCGCCTTGGCGATATCGAGTGCTGTTTGGGCCTCAAGCGTTGTGCGCATGGAGCCGAGGTCCGCTGCAAGGCCACCGATCTGGCGACCGAACAGCTGGATTACGTCGCCGTTCTTGTCTTCGGACACGACGACTTGTTCGCCCCAGACCGGAATGCCGCGGAACATCTGTTGATAGCGGTAGTTGTGCGTACCGTCCGCTTCGTCGATGGCACTGATCGGTGTGAGCGCAGATTCGGCATCGAGTCCGAGCCATTCGGCATGGCGCTCGGCTGGTTTGAGCGCGGACCCGACAGAGCGGGTAGCGGCTGCGTAGATGGCATTGCGCGATTGCACATCGTGGCCGTGTAGATCAACTACGGTGGCTGCGGGCGCAGCAGCTGCAAACAATGCGAGAAACAACGGTGAGACAGAAACGGACGCGGAAACGCCACGGTTGGTCTTGATCACAGATTGACTCCCCAGATGAACCGATGGTCGCCGACGATGCGGCGGTTGATGACCTTGGGTCGTGGGGAATTGCGTGCACCCGACATCACGATGGACGCTGCGCGTTCTTCGTAAAGGACCGGCTATTGCATCTCCCCAGAGACCGCGTCGGGATCTCCCCTGTAGCTCTCGACGCTGGCGCACGCTAACAGCACACGTGCCGGAAGTAATGATGCGGCGCACCAGCCCGTTAAAAAGCGTGGCGTCGATCCGAAAACACGGGCGGACGCGGCGCTGCAAGCGCTTGTGGCGCCTTTCAGCAGGTCGTTCGCTGCAGGTTGGTGGTGGAGTTTGCGTGTTCAGACGGCTTGAAAAGCAGAACGCCGCGAAAGCTTTAGCCATCGGGGCGCCCGGACCAGCGATTCACGCGCTGGGTCAGTCTGCTCTTTTCTTCGCGAGTTTCAGCCAGGTATCCACGACGGTATCGGGATTGAGCGACAGCGATTCGATGCCTTGATCCATCAGCCATTCGGCGAGGTCCGGGTGATCGGACGGGCCCTGGCCGCAGATGCCGATGTACTTGCCTTTCTTCTTGGCCGTCTGGATG
>JBDTWV010000055.1:0-9498 GCA_040006495.1 Dokdonella sp. | reverse complement strand
GGCTAGAGGATCGCGCCTCCCGGCGCTCCCACACAAAGAAAATCGAAAACCACAGCCGCGCTATCGATAGGGAGGATTCACGCGTGAATGCCGACTTGACGGACGTCGTCGCCGCCCTGCGCGCCGGCGGCGTGATCGCGTATCCAACCGAGGCCGTGTTCGGCCTCGGCTGCGATCCGCATGACGAGGCGGCCTGCGCGCGAATACTCGCGCTGAAGCAGCGCTCGCCCAGCCAGGGCATGTTGCTGATCGCGTCGGACTTTGCACAGATTGCAACCTATATCGACCTCGACGGCACGCCGACCGCGGCGATCGAGCGCGCGCAGGCGACGTGGCCCGGTCCGCAAACGTGGATATTCCCCCGCGCCAGCGATGTGCCCGCCTGGATCGCCGGCGCGCATGCGGGTATCGCGCTGCGCGTCACCGCGCATCCAGCAGCAGCCCGGTTGTGCCACGCGTTCGGTGGCGCACTGGTATCAACCAGCGCGAACCGACATGGCGAGGAACCCGCACGCACCGCAACGGCAGTGCGCGCCGCTTTCGGGGAAAGCCTCGATGCAGTCCTTGATGATGCCGTCGGGGGGCTTGAGCGGCCGACTCCAATCCGCGACGCTATCACCGGGGAAAGCGTACGATTCTGACTGGGAGGGGGGATGTCGGCTGTAGTTGAATCCATTGCGGGCGATTCGAGAGCTGTCGCCCTGCTCGGCGGGGCGGACGGCGAGCGCGCGCTCGCCTGGCACGGTACTCATCGGGTCAGCGTCGCTGAGTTTCTCGCCGATGTCGCCCACGCGGCCGCCGCACTACCCAACGCACGCGCCGCGATCAATCTGTGCGAAGACCGTTACGCCTTCCTGGTCGCGTTCTGCGCGGTCGCGTGCCGCGGCCAGACCAACTTGCTACCGCCGTCACGCGCCGCGCACGCGGTCGATGAAGCGCTCAAGGCGTACGCCGGCAGTTATCCGCTCAGCGATGTGGTGCTGGTGCCGATGCCGGAGCGCTTTGTGCAGCTGGCCAGGCTCGATCGCGCGCCCATAGAGCGTGGACTCGCAAATCCTTACGTCCACACTGGGCAATGCACGGCGATCGGCTTCACCTCGGGCAGCACCGGCCAGCCGAAACCCAATCCGAAAACCTGGGTCGCCTTCCAGGCCACCAGCGCGCGCAACAGCGCGGCGCTGATCGACGCACTTGGGCTTGCGCCGAACACCACGGCGCAGATTGTCGCGACGGTACCGCCGCAGCACATGTACGGGATTGAGATGTCGATCCTGCTGCCCTTGCTCGGCCCGTTCTCGGTGCATAGCGGGCGACCGCTGTTCCCGGCCGATGTCGCGGCCGCGCTCGCACAGGTACCGGAACCCCGCGTGCTGGTCACCACGCCGATCCACCTGCGTGCATTGCTGCGCGACTCCAACCCGCTGCCGCGTCTGGGCGTGATCACCTCAGCGACGGCACCTTTGCCGGCGGAACTCGCCGCCGAAGCCGAGGCGCGTTACGGAGCGCCGGTCGTGGAGTTCTTCGGGTCCACCGAAACCTGCGTGATTGCGCAGCGCCGCACCGCGCGCGAACAGGACTGGCACCTTTACCCGGATGTGAGTTTGCAGCCGCAACCGGACGGCACAGTGGTCGACGCGCCGTATTTCAGCCAGCCGGTGATCCTTCCGGATGTCGTGGAATTGCTGCCCGAGCGTGGGTTTCGCCTGTGTGGACGGCATGCCGACCTGGTCGACATCGCCGGCAAGCGCGCATCCTTGGCCGACCTGACCCGCCGCGTGCTTGCGCTGGCGGGGGTCCACGACGCGATCGTGTTCCAACTCGACACCCCTGATCGCAGCGGCGTGGCACGGATCGCCGCGCTGGTGGTTGCGCCGGAGCGCTCAGAGGCAGACTTGCTGAACGATCTGCGCTCGGCCATGGACCCAGCCTTCCTGCCGCGTCCGCTGCGCCGGGTCACGGCGCTGCCACGTAATGAAACCGGTAAGCTGCCGCGCGCCGCCCTGCTGGCCGCGCTGCGCGATCCGGACTGATTCGGACGGACTCGTCAAGCAAGCGCCGACACGCTTTTGGATTGCGCCACGCAGGGATGGAGGAAGTGTCGGTTGGTGCGTGGGGCGCGCGCGGATCCACTCGATGCGATGTAGCTTTGCCGTACATCGACCTCGGCACGCTCCTGCATTGCGACTCATACGGATGGGGCGTTGTCTCGGGCGCCGGGAACGACCGAAGACTCAGCGTACCGACGTCGCACGTCGACCCCAGCAATTGCTCCTGCATCGCTAGCGTACCGTCCATCCTTGGACATAAAAAAGCCCCGAGGGCTAGGGGGAGCCCTCGGGGCGGGTCGAAGACCGATCAGGGGAGGGATCGGCCTTCGGGGTTGCACTCAGGGAGGTGAGCCAACCAGGGCGCCGTTGCGTGCGCCCGGAACAATAGATGGGGATAGGCGCAAAAAGTTTCCAGCGGGGGCAAGGCTGCGTTTATCAAGCGTTCATGCGCACGCCCACGCGTGTCGATTGGCCTGATGCTCCACAGCACGCTGCTGCAATACCACGTTTGCGCATAGGCGCTGCACCACCGTTTTCGGGTTCTCCGTGAACGGGGTACACAATCGGGCGAGGGTGGATCTGTGTCGCGTGACGATGGCAATCCGGCGCCATTGAGGCATCGAATGGATGGCTGAGGGGCGCACAATCGGCGTCGACTGTGCGGGTTTCGGGAGATGTTGTGCAACGCGAACGATGGATTCGGCTGGAGCAGCTGTTTGCCGAAGCACTGGCATTGCCAATCGCTACGCGTTCCGCTTTCCTGGAGCGCAGCTGCGCTGGCGATATCGCACTGCGCCAGGAGATTGTCGATCTGGTGCGCTCGCACGATGCAGCAGGAGTTCTGGATGCCGCGCCTGCTTTGTATGCGGCGGACACCGCTGCAGCACCCCGGCCCTCACTTGCCATGGGCACACGTCTTGGACCTTGGCGTATCGAAAAGATGATCGGCCGCGGCGGCATGGGGGAAGTCTACGCGGCGATGCGCACAGACGGCGCGTTCGAGCAACGAATCGCGCTCAAGCTGTTGCGCTACGAAGCGTCCGGGCAATTGGAACGCTTTCACGCAGAGCGACGCATCCTGGCCAAGTTGGAGCATCCGGGCATCGCGCGACTCCTCGACGGCGGCACCACGCCGGACGGCCGTCCCTACACCGTAATGGAGTACGTCGAGGGCGCACCCATCACCGCGTATTGCTGCAAAGGCCGACAGGGCTTGCGAGAACGCCTTGAGCTTTTCGCGCGCGTGTGCGATGCGGTCGCCTATGCGCACAGTCACTTGGTGATCCATCGGGACCTCAAGCCCGCCAACATCCTCGTGGACCCTCAAGGCGAGATCAAACTGCTCGATTTCGGCATCGCCAAGCTGCTAGACGTGGTCGTTGCGGAGCGTGACGCCGACACCACGATCGCGCCGTTTACTCCTGACTATGCTGCGCCGGAACAGCTCACTGGTCAGCCGGTTTCCACCGCGACCGACATCTACGCGCTCGGTGTGCTGCTATTCGAACTACTCACGGGCGAACGCCCGTTGCCGATGCAGGGTCTGCCTTCGGTGCATGCGCTGAGCCTGGCTCTCGATCGCAACGCGCCGGCACCGAGCCGTATCGCGCGCGCCAGCCGCGCTGCGCCGTTGCCTGCGCATCGGTTGACTGGCGATCTCGATGCCATCGTCGCCAAGTGTCTGCGCAAGAACCCGGCGCACCGTTACGAAACCATCAATGGACTGAAGCTCGACATCCAACGTCACTTGCGCAATGAGCCGGTGCTCGCGCGCGAGGGAGCGCGATTGTATGTGTTCGGGCGATTGCTGCAGCGTTATCGTTGGGCAGCCGCGGCGGTCTTTGCGGTAGTCGTTGCCCTCGCCTTCGGACTCGCGGCCACTCTATGGCAAGCGCACCGTGCCGAAACGCAATCGCGGACATCCGCCGCGGTGCAGACCTTTCTACGCGACCTGTTTCGCGCCAATACCAGCAGTCAGGACGATCCGGTCAAGGCACGCCAGACGACGGCGCGCCAACTGCTTGACCTCGGTGCAAAAAAGATCGGCACGTCGATGAACGATGCGCCGGCTGCCAAATTGAGTATTTTGAGTGTTTTGGCTCAACTGTATGACGATCTGGCGCTGGACGACGAAGCCGTAAAGCTTCGTCGCGAAAGCGTGTCCCTTGCGCAGACCCTGCATGGCGCGAATTCTGCGGAAACAGCTCGCACGCTGATTGAACTGGCAGGGTCGATGCACGCTTCGAGCGCCGTCAACGAACGATTGAAAGTTCTCGATACAGCCGCAGCGGTCCTCGATCACCGACGCGACTTCGACTCGGAGCTGCGCGCTGAACTGTTGGCCAGGCAGTCGGAGCACTACCAGAGTGTGGATCTACCGCGCGCGCTCGACTACGCGCGCCAATCGGTGCGCTTGTTCGAGACGTGGCCGCCTTCGGTCGACTTGGCCGAATCGCTGTATGTGCGCGGCTTGATCGAGCAGAACCTCGGTCTGGTCCACGAATCGGCAAGCTCGCTGCACAAGGCGATTGAAGTCTCACGCACAGTGGAAGGTTTCCCCAATCCCTCGTTGCCACGCTTCTACGCGTTTCTTGGACAGGCCCAGCAACGGATGCAGGATCTCGCCGGCGCCGAAACGAGCGCGCGCCTTGCGTTGCAAACCGCCAGAGCGGTCAACGGCGAAAATCATGTGGATACACTGCAGACCGAGATGCGCCTTGGTCGCATGCTGTTCGACACCGGGCGCACCCAGGAGGGTTTACGGTTGCTACGCGCGGCGAAGGAACGTGCGCTGAAAATCCGCGGACCTGACGATCCGTTCCACACGCCGCCGGCGTTGCTGGAATATGGTTATGGTCAGGCGCGCGCCGGTCGACTTGAGGAAGGCCTAAGTGACATGCAGGCCGCCATCGCCAATCGCCGCATCCATCGGCCAGGCACGATCCCACTGGCGAATATGCTCGATGCAGCGGCTTCGGCGCTGGTGGACTTGGGACATTTCGACGGCGCGCTGGCGTATCTCGACGAAGCCAACTCGATCCGCAGCAACGGGGGCGCCGTCGCCCGGACCCTGGCCTACAACCTCAATACGAGCACGCGAATTCACATGGCGTTGGCGCAGGACAATGCCGAAACCGCCCAATCGTCGCTTGCGGACTATTTTGTCGATCACGATGAAACGCATGGATTCTCGAACACCGAGATCGAAAGGTGGCTGCTGGAAGCCGAAGTCGATCTGGAAGCAGGTCACGCCACGCTGGCCAGCGGGCTCGCAAAACGCGTTCGCATTGCGATCGAGCAAAGCGGGCTCGCCGCCTACCTCGATTTCCATGCGATGCGCGCAGATCTGATCGAAGGCAAAGCCGCGCTGCAGAACAACCAGCCGGCAGTGGCATTGCCATTGCTGCAACGCACGTTGAAGGTCCGCGAGAAACTGCTCGATCCTTCGAGCCCGCGCATCGCCGAGGCGCAGATCGCGTTGGCCGAGTGTCATCTGGCGCTGAATGAGAAGCCCCAGGCACAGGCGCTCGCACTGTCGGCCAAGGCAATCCATGCACAGCACAAGGACCTCGGTGACCCATACCGTCAATCGCTGCGAAAGCTTCAGGACGATCTCGCGGCTAAGACAAAAATCTGACGTCGCTTGAGGATCCTTCGACTACGGCACGATGCGCGGTCGCATCAGCCGGTCAGTGACTATTGAACTGTCTCGTCGCCTACCCCGCATCGGCTAATTCGCGATGCAGCCAGGCACGCGCCAGCGTCCAGTCGCGGCGCACAGTCCGCTCGGAAACGTCCAAGGCACGCGCTGTTTCGGCGTCATCGTAGCCAGCGAAATAGCGGCATTCGACGACCTGTGCCAAGCGCAGCGATTCGAGTGCAAGCCGCCCCAGCGCTTCGTTCAGTGCAAGCATCGCCGAATCGTCTTCGACGGCCACGTCCAGCCCAGCGGTGATCGGCAGCGGAATCGCTCCGCCACCACGTTTCTCCGCCAGCCGCGCCGAAGCATGACTGATCAGGGCGTGGCGCATCGCCAGGGCCGCGGCGCGCAGGAAATGCGTATCGGTGTTCCAGTTTCGGGTACCGCGCAGCTTGAGGTAAGTCTCGTTCACCAAGGCCGTCGTCTGCAATGTCGCGCCGGCGCCCATGCGGTTGCGTTCCCGATGCGCCAGGCGCTTGAGATCTTCGTAGAACAGTGGCGTCAGCTGGTCGGCAAGCGAACGCACCTCGCCAGGCAGCGTGTCGTCCCAGCGAGACATCGGCTCGTTATCGGGTTCTCGGTCCGTGCGGTGCATCGCTCGATTGTAGCGCCGCGCATGACCGGTTTTCGAACTGTTGATCGCGCCCGCGCCGACGCCGTGGCCGGTGTGCGCGCTGTTTCCTGTTTTAGGGAGGTAGGCAGTCGCTGATCGACGTCGGCCCAATGCGGAAGCACCCGATGCGGCACCTGTATTCAACGAAAGGAGAGAGTCAATGAATCGAGTCAATAAAAGCACGGTGATCGTCGCGCTGCTGCTGGGGCTTGCGAGCGCGAGCGAGCTACCGGCGCAATCGAGCGGGGGGCCGTATCGGATCGATCCGGTCGCGATCGCGGGCGGTGGTGGACCGATCGTGGGCGGCCCGTACCAGATCACCAGCACGATCGGCCAAGCCGCCACCTCGACGTTGTCCGGCGCCAGCTATGTCGTCTTCGACGGCTTCTGGAGTCCGGTCGGCGGCGGTCTGGGCGACATCATCTTCATCAACGGTTTCGAATCCAATTGACCACTTCCGGTCGTGAGTACGAAGGAGCTAATTTCATGCGTATATCAACACTAGTCCTTGCAACGGCTACGGCGCTGGTCGGCGGCGGCCTTCACGATGTTGCCTCGGCCCAAACCCTGGGTTCCGCAATTACCTATCAGGGCATGTTTGCCAATGCCGGCGTGCCCGCCAGCGGAAGCTACGATTTCGAGTTCGCGCTGTATGCGGCAGCGAGTGGCGGCAGCGCGGTGCAGACCGTGACCAAGACTGGCGTCATCGTCAACGGCGGACTGATCAATACGCTGATCGACTTCGGCGCAGCGACTTACGACGGGCAGGTCAAATGGGTGGAGGTACATGTGCGGCCGGCCGGTGGCGGTAGCTACACCACGCTCAACCCCCGTCAGGCACTCACTGCGGCACCGTATGCAATGGGTCTGCCGATGCCGTTTCAGCGCCTTGTGCACACCGGCAGTGCGCCTTCGTTCCAGATCACCAATGCCGATGGCGGCACTGCTATCTCGGGCGTGGTCCCCACCAACTCCGGCTTCGCGGCGGTCCTCGGTACATCGGCAGGCGGTCCAGGCGTCAATGGCGCAAGCACCTCCAGCGCAGGCGTGCGCGGCACCAGTGAGCAGGGCGACGGCGTCCGCGGCCTCGGATTCATCGGCGTGCACGGCGTCGGATCTCTTGGCGTATGGGCCGAGGGCGGGCTGGAAGCAACTGACAACATTTCCTGCAATGTTGCCGGCAATTGTCAGAGCGTCGTGAATATCCGCAATGGCAGCATCGGCAACTTGATCATAGCCAGCGCCGGCACGCCGTCACAGGACGTTTTCCGCGTCAACGGAAACGGATCGGTGTTTGCCAATGGCGACTACAACGCCGGTGGTGCAGACATCGCGGAATATGTCCCCGCGAGCGAGAAGCTCGAGCCTGGCGACGTCGTCGAGATCGATGAAGTCGATGGCCACGCGTTCCGCTTGTCGTCGCAGGCAAACAGCACGTCCGTTGGCGGTGTGATATCGACCAAACCGGGCGTCTCGCTGAACACATCCGTCGCCGAAGAGTCGGCGGCGAAAGGAATGCCGCGGCTCGCATTGACGGGGCGTGTTCCAGTCAAGGTGACCAGCGAAAACGGAGCGATCCGCGCGGGTGACCTGCTCGTTTCCTCGTCCAAACGCGGTCGCGCGATGCGTGCTCCACAAATTCCGCAACCCGGTACCGTGATCGGCAAGGCCATGCAGAGAATGGACCACGATGGCGAGATCGAGATGCTGGTGATGTTGCGCTGACCTTTGCGTATGCACGTTCCCGTCAACCGCCGGGAACGTGTTTCTTGGTTGAGTGCCGCTCGGCTGAGCGTTGCCATATGCATCCCCACATCAGGATCCCTGAGCATGACCGTCCCTTCGCCATCCGCAAACATTGGCCGCAAGCCACGGGACACTGCCGCCGCTGTTGCCACGCTCGTGCTCATGCTCATTGCATGGACGGCCGCGACCGCGCACGCCAGCACCTTCGTCGTCAGCTCGACCTCGGATTCCGGCAACGGCAGCCTGCGCCAGGCGATCCTTGACGCGAACGCCATGCAAGTGACCAACGGCGGTCAATGTGTCGCGCACAGGATCGAGTTCCACATTGCCGGCGCCGGACCGCATACGATCCGGCCGCTATCGGCGCTTCCGCGCATCAATATTCCAATCACATTCGACGGCTATTCGCAGCCCGGATCAATCGAAAACACGCTGTTCGAGGGCAGCAATGCGGTGATCACGATCGAACTCGACGGCAGTCTCGCCGGCAACGCCGACGCATTCGTCGTCGGTGCGGCGGTTCCCGGGTCGGGGTTGTGCGCCGGTAATACCAGCGTCTTCCGCGGCTTGGTCATCAACCGCTTTGCCGGGGCGGCGATCTCGATGGGCGAGGAAACCTGTCCGACCGGTCAGTTCTGCCCTTGCGGCGGCGTGCTGATCCAGGGCAACTACATCGGCACCGACGTGACCGGCACGCAAGCACGCGGCAACGGCCTCTTGCTCGCGCGACCGGCGCTGGTATTCGGCACGAGCAGTACGGGGAACGTTGTCGGCGACGTGACGCAGCAGGATGGCGGACCCAACGACCCGCGCCCACAGTCTCGCAACGTGATTTCCGGCAATGCTGCGGACGCGATTCGAATTTTCTCGATCTCGTCGAACCTTGGCGCTGGCCTGGCTCAGTCGCACACGATCCGCAACAACTACATTGGACTCGATTCCAGTGGCGCGGCAGCGCTACCCAATGGCGGTCGCGGCATCGAGCTGGCGACGAACAGTTCAAGCATCCGGATTTATGACAACCTGATAAGCGCGAACTTGAGCGATGGCGTGGCTGTGCTGGACAGTCCATACCCCGGCACTGCGGTGATCGGAAACGGCATTGGCATCGGCATCAGCGGCCAGGCGTTCGGCAATGGCGGACACGGGGTGTTCGTCGCCCACCAGGCGACCGGCGTGACTGTCGGCTCGCGATTTCTTTTTGCGCCCGGCGCCGCAGCGATCGCGAACAACGCCGGTGCGGGTTTGTTCGTCGATGACTTCGCGATCGTCGATGCTGGCGACCTTTCGAGCGCGAACAATGGTGGTCTTGCTCTCGATCTCGCACCGGCGGGCGTCAATCCGAATGATGCCGGCGATGGCGATCTGGGCCCGAATGAATTGCTCAACCA
>JBDTWV010000054.1:0-9509 GCA_040006495.1 Dokdonella sp. | reverse complement strand
CTGGTGAACCAGTCACCGATCAGCAACAGCGACGGCTCGTAGATGAACATGAACGGGATGATGTACGCCGGGGCGGCGAGCCGCACCGCCTCCCAGCCGGTGCTCCAGATGCTCGTCCGCGCGAGGCCGGCTGCGGCGAACACCGCCAGCGCCACCGGCGGCGTAATCGCCGACAGGATTGCAAAGTAGAACGCGAACATGTGCGCCGCTGGAGGAATGGCGCCGAGCTTGATCAGCGCGGGCACCAGCAAGGACACCATCACAATGTACGCCGGGGTCGTCGGAATCCCCATCCCGAGAATGATCCCGGCAATGGCGGTCAGCAGCAGCGCGGCCCACAGCGCGTCGTGCGCCAGCGCGACCACCATTTGCGTGAAGGTGATGCCCAGCCCGGTGATCGTCACGCAGGCGATGACGATGCCGGCGCAGGCGCAGGCCATCGCGACCGCCAGCGTATTGCGCGCGCCATCGACCAGCGCGTCGAGGACGCTGCGCCAGTTGATACCGACTCGGGTGGTGGCGCGCGGAAGCGCCATCGGAATGCACGCCAGCGCGCCGGCCAGCGCGCAGCGCGGCGCCGAATAACCGGCCATCAGTCCGAACAACACGACGAAGACCGGAACGAAGAGATGTCCGCGCACCGACATCACCGTCAGAAAGCGCGGCAGCTCGGACTTGGGAACGCCCGCGAGGTGATAGCGCTTCGCCTCGAGGTGCACCGCTACGAACACTGCGAGGTAGTACAGCAACGCCGGGATCACCGCCCACATCGCCACCGTCGCGTACGGCACGCCGAGAAACTCCGCCATCACGAACGCGGCGGCACCCATCACCGGCGGCATGATTTGTCCGCCGGTGGACGCGACCGCTTCGACCGCGGCGGCGAATGGTGGCCGGAAGCCGGTGCGCTTCATCAGCGGAATCGTGATCGGCCCGTCGACCATCACGTTGGCCACCGCGCTGCCGGAAACAGTGCCAAACAGGCTCGACGATACGATGGAAACCTTGCCCGGGCCGCCCGCCTGGTGACCGGTGATCGACATCGCGAAGTCCATGAACAACTGGCCGGTGCCGCTTTTTTCCATGAACGCGCCGAACAGCACGAACAGCATCACGTAACTGGCCGAGACACCGAGCGTGGAGCCGAAGATGCCCTCAGTCGACAGGTACAACTGCTCGAGCAGCACCTGCGGCGTCACGCGCGTGAAGCCCGCGGCGAAAATCAGGAATGCAATCGCCGTCAACGGCAGCGCCAGGCCGATCACCCGTCGCGTCCCCTCGAGCACGATCGCCACGGCCGCCACGCCGAAGAAGATGTCCGAGGGCGTGAGGTCGTCGATGTAAATGATACGGTTGATGAAGTATTCGTAGTTCAGGAAGATGTGCAGGACGAACCCGATACCAAGTGCGAGCAAAGCCATGTCGAGCACCCGCCACGCCGGCAGGCCGGGACGAGTCGGGTACATCAGGAACACGAGCACCAGTGCGAACATCAGGTGCGTCCCGCGAAAGATGATCGCCTCGGGCGGTCCGAATCCGGCCACGTACATGTGGTAGAGCGACATCGTTGCCGCGACCGCGATGATCAGTAACTGCAAATAGCGGCTGGTCGGCGTCGTCGGTATCGCCTCTTCGGAAACTACGACGGCCGGTGCAATCTGTGCGCTCACGTTGCTCCTCGCATGATTTCAGGCAACTTCCGGCTCGCCTCGTCGCGGCAATGCGTCCGGGCGCGCTCTTGTGAAACGGGGCAGCACCGCTGCCCCGTCCATTGCGTTGTTGCGTCTCCAGACTACATCGCCCCCACTTCCTTATAGTACTTGACGGCGCCTTTGTGGAACGGCACACCGATGTCGACCGCCATGTCCTTCGCCGTCATGCCGGCAATGGATTTCACGACAGCGGCCATGTCGCCGACGCTGCTTGCCATGGTCTTGGTCATCTTGTACACCACGTCCTCGGGCAGGTCACAAGACGCAATCACGTGCGTCATGTAGCCGATCGCAGCCACGTCCTTGTCCTGCTTCGGATAGGTGCCGGCCTTGATCACGAGCCTGTTGTAGCCCGGGTTCATCTTCTTCAGTTCGCCCATCGTCTTGTCGTCGACCGGCACCAGATGGACTTCGCGCGCGCTGGCAAGATCCATGATTGCCGACGCCGGCGCCGTCGTGCCGAGCGTGAAGACTTGCGCGTGCCCGTCCTTCATCAAGTCCACCGCGTCGGTATAGGCGGCCTGGAAATTCACCTTGGCCAGCGACTGATAGCTCATTCCATTGATCTTCAGGATATCGCCGGTCAGGATCTCCGCCGAGTTGCCCTTCGGCTGCGTGACCAGCGTCTTGCCCTTCAGGTCATTGAACGAATTCACCTTCGCGTCGGCAAGTGCGACCACCTGGAAATACTGCGGATACAGGTTGGCGACCTGGCAAACCTTGGTCGTCTTTTTCGGATACGGCGCGCGGCCTTCGACACCGTCAACGGTGGTCGCCGAATTGGCGAAACCGATCTGCGCCTTGCCTTCGTCGATGCCACGCACGTTGGCGATGCCGGCGCCGGGCTGCTGCTGGATCTGTAAGCCGGGAATCGCTTTCTCCCACATGTTCTTCAGCGCCCCACCCAGTGGAATCCAGGACCCCCCTTGCGGGCCGGTCATGAATGTCACTTGCTGTGCCGCTGCGGGGATTGCGAACGCGGCGGCGAACAATAGCGCGCAGCCGGTGGTCTTTCCGAGTTGTGTCATGGTGCCTCCAAGGACTGGGGGCGCTCGGGCAGGAATGCCGGCGCCGATCTCAGGTCGGGCTGATTCTGGGACGTGGTCCTGAATATGTCAAACGAGCCGAATTTCGCGCAGCTACGGGAGCAGCGAGGCGAGATAGCTTTCGATGTCCGTCGCCGTCGTCCGCGTGGCCCCTTCTCCCACCGCGCCGTTAATCAACGCATCGCCGCGCAGCCCGGACAGGTACCGGATGAGGAGTATGCCATCGGTCAGCGCGTCGGCATTGCCATCCCCATCGATATCAAGCAGCGGCAGCACTTCCAGCAGGTAATTCGCCACCGCTACCGGCAGGACGACATTGGCGCCCGCGCCGAGTGCATCGGCGATCAGCGCATCGTCGGTGAAGCCGGACAGATAACGGAGGATCAGGAGCCCGTCGGTCAGCGCCTCCGCGTCGCCGTTCTCGTCGACATCGAGCGTCGACTTGACGGTCAGTTGCGTGCTGCCAGTGCCTGCTGCGTGCGTCGCATCGCCGCCGTAACTTCCGGCGATATTCTGCGCGTTACCGACCATGATCGGGAGCAACTGGCACATGCCTGAACCGTTCACCAGAGTAATCATGCAAGCCCCTCCGGCGCCCTGCACATCGATCACGCCTTCCGGCGTCGCGTCACCGCCTGTCACCGTTGCCACGATCGTGCTTTGCTGCCCGCGATGGATCGGCCCCGTCGCGCTCGGCACGACGGTCGACGCGACGATGTAATCCGAGACGACCTGATCGACGGTGTTCGAAGTACTGGGCGCGTGATTCGAATCGCCACTGTATTCCGCGCTCAGCGTGTGAGCTCCGACGCCGGGATCGACAAGGGTGCACTGCGCCTGGCCACTCACCAGCGGGACCGACTCGCAACCGGCAATCGGGTTCGCGCCATCCTTGAACAGCGCCATGCCGCCGGGAGACTGGCCGCTCACCGTCACACTCAACGTTATGTTCTGCCCCGCCGGCGAAGGATTCGCCGCTGACATCAGCACCGTCGTCGTCGACGCGACGTTGATGGTCTGCATCAAGATACTGGATGCGCTTCCCGCATTGTTGCCGTCGCCGCTGTAAACAGCAGTAACGTTGTGCCAACCGCCCGCGAGCACCGCAGTCGCGCACTGGGCCTGGCCGCCGCCACTCAGCGCGACCGCGTCACAGCCCGCGATCGAACCGGCGCCATCCTGGAACTGAACCGTTCCCGTAGCCGTCATGCCGGTTACCGTCGCGGTGAAGGTGACGCTCTGTCCGAGCGTCGACGGATTGATCGATGAACCCAGCGCCGTCGTGGTTGGTGCCGTATTGACTGTCTGCATCAACACGCCCGATGTGCTTCCGGCATTATTGCCATCACCGCTGTAGAGTGCGCTGATGCTGCGCAAACCCGTGGCCAATGCCGCGGTCGAGCACTGCGCCTGGCCACCGCCGCTCAACGCTTGCGCGCCGCACCCCGCAATCGTATTCGCCCCGTCCTTGAATGCGATCGTCCCTGTTGCCGTCTGGCCCGAAACGGTCGCGGTGAAGGTAGTGCTCTGTCCGAACGTCGAGGGATTCAACGACGAAGCCAACGACGTCGTGCTGACGGCCGGGTTCACCAGCTGGCTCAGTGCCGCGGACGTGCTGCCTGTGTTGTTGCCATCGCCGCCGTAGACCGCCGTGATGCTGCGGGTGCCGCTCGCCAGTGCCGCGGTCGCGCACTGAGCCTGTCCACCACTCAACGTCACGGCGGCGCAGCCGGCGATCGAACTCGCGCCATCCTTGAAAATCACGGTTCCAGCGGGCGTCTGGCCGTTGACCGTTGCGGTGAAGGTCACGCTCGCGCCGTATGACGACGGCGATCCCGATGACCCGACGGCGGTGGTCGTCGCGGCCTTGTTGACGACCTGGCTCACGATGCTCGACGTGGCACCCGCATTGTTGCCATCACCGGCGTAGACCGCAGTGACCGAGTGGCTGCCGACACCAAGGCCGTTGCTCACGCACTGCGCGGCGCCGAGGAACAATGCGACGCTGCTGCAGCCGGCGATCGTCGCGGCGCCATCCTTGAACGTCACACTGCCCGTTGCCGACTGGCCGGTAATGGTTGCCGTGAACGTTGCGCCCTGGCCATATGTGGTCGGATTGACCTGCGATGCCAGCGCCAACGACGCCGAAAACTTGTTGACGACCTGACTGAGCGTCGTCGATGTGCTCGCAGAATTGTTGGTATCTCCTGAGTACACTGCAATGATTGAATGGGGGCCGACCGGAAGCGTAGTCGTCGCGCATTGTGCGGTGCCGAGGCTCACCGCAACGGCGCCGCAGCCAGCGACGCTCGTGGCGCCGTCCTTGAAATTCACGGTTCCGCCGGGCGACTGTCCGGTGACGGTCGCGGTGAACATCAGGTTCTGGCCGTAACTCGATGGGCTGCCCGAAGAGCCGAGCGTCGTTGTCGTGCTGACGGCATTGACGACCTGGCTGAGCGGCGACGACACGCTCGCCATGTGGTTCGTGTCGCCGCTGTATTCTGCGGTGATCGGATGAGTGCCTCCAGCCAAGTCGTTGCGCGAACACTGCGCGGTGCCCGCGATCACATTGTTCGCCGCGCAGCCGGCAATGACGTTGCCGTTGTCCTTGAACGCGACCGTGCCGCTCACCGACATCCCGGTGATCGTGGCGGTGAACGTGACGCTCTGGAAGTAGGTCGACGGATTGGGCGCCGCGCCCAGCGTCGTCGTCGTCGAAGCGATGTTCACGATCTGGCTTAACGGCGTGGAAGTGCTCGTGCCGTTGTTGCCGTCACCGCTGTACACCGCGGTGATCGCGTGCGTCGCCCTGGAGAGCGTCGCCGTTGCGCACTGCGCCACGGCGACGGAAACGACCGTTGCGCTGCAACCGGCGATCGTCGCGCCGCCATCCTTGAACGCGACGGTTCCGGTTGGCGACTGGCCGTTGACTGTTGCGGTGAAGGTCACGCTCTGACCGAATGCGCTGGGATTGGCCGACGATTGCAGCGTTGTGGTCGTCGCCATCGCGTTGACCGTCTGCGTGAGCACCGCGGACGTGATACTCCCGTTGTTCGGGTCGCCGCTGTAGACGGCGGTAATGCTATGCGCGCCGAGCGTCAGCGTTGCGGTCATGCAGGTGGCCTGCCCCGCGTTCAACACGAGGGCACCGCAGCCGGCGATGGTGACGCCGCCGTCGCGGACATTGACAGTGCCCGTCGGCGAATCGCCCGTCACGGTGACGGTGAGGTTGACACTGTCGCCGAATGTAGACGGATTGAGCGACGAAACGAGCGTCGGGCCACCCGTCAGATTCAGTTCCACCACGAATTGCGGCACCGGATAAAAGTTGAACGTTCCGTCGCCAAGTTGCCCGGAAAAGCCATAGCCCCAGCACTTCGCCGCGCCGCCGGTGGTCCGGCCGCAGGTATGCGAAAGTCCGCCCGCGGTCGCCGCCATGCCCGAGGTCAACCCGACGACATCGACCGCAGTCAGGCGTGGGCTCGTGCCGTTGTCGCCGAGCTGCCCCGCCGCGTCGTAGCCCCAGCACTTCGCACCGCCTCCGGTCGTCACGGCGCAGGTGTGGTAATCGCCTGCATTGATTGCCGCGACACCGCTGGTCAGACCGGCCACTGCGACTTGCGTCAGCCGCTGCGTAACAGTGCCATCGCCCAATTGTCCGAAAATGTTGTAACCCCAGCATTTGGCCGCTCCGCTGGTCGTGAGTGCGCAGGTGTGGCTGTGGCCGGCGGTGACGGCCGAGACTCCAGTGGTCAGTCCGCTGACATTCACCGGCGCCGTCCGCGCAGTCGTGCTGTTGTCGCCGAGTTGTCCACTGCTATTGGCGCCCCAGCACTTGACGCCGCCGCCGGTGGTCCGCGCACAACTGTGGGTGTTGCCCACCGCGATCGCCGCGACCCCGCTGGTCAGTCCCGTGACGTTGACCGGTGCCATTCGTTGCGTGACCGAGCTGTCGCCGAGTTGCCCGAAGCTGTTGCCGCCCCAGCACTTGACACCGCCGCCGGTGGTCAATGCGCAGCTGTGGTCGCCCCCCGCCGCGACCGCGGCGACGCCGCTGGTGAGTCCCGGCACATCGACGGGCGTAAGCCGCTGAGTCGTGCTGTTGTCGCCCAGCTCGCCGCTGCTGTTCGATCCCCAGCATTTGACACCGCCGCCGGTCGTCACCGCGCAGGTGTGCGTGCTCCCTGCGCTGAGCGCAGCAATGCCGCTGCCCAGGCCGTTGACCGCGACAGGTGTTGAACGCGCCGTGGTGCTGTTGTCGCCGAGTTCGCCACTGCCATTCGCGCCCCAGCATTTGACGCCGCCCGCCGCCGTCAGCGCGCAACTATGATTGCCGCCGGCCGTGACGGCCGCAACGCCACTGCCCAGACCCGTGACATCGACCGCCGTCTGGCGTTGTGTCCCGAAACCATCGCCAAGTTGACCGGCGCTGTTGTCGCCCCAGCATTTGATGCCGCCGCTGGCGGTGATCGCGCAGCTGTGATTGGTCCCTGCAGTGATCGCAGTGGCCCCCCCGGCGAGACCGATGGCGGCGACCGGGGCCAGGCTCTGGGTCGAGGTTCCATCGCCGAGTTGACCGGTCGCGTTGTTGCCCCAGCAACTTACCGCGCCCGTGGTGCTCAGCGCACAGGTCTGCGCGCCGCCTGCGGCAAGCGCGCCGACCCCGCTGCCGAGGCCCGATACGTCGGTCGGCACCAGTCGCTGCATCTGCGTGTTGTCGCCGACCTGGCCGTTGCCGTTGTTGCCCCAGCATTTGGCGGCGCCACCCACCACCGCACAGGCATGCGTCGCGCCAACCTCGATTGCCGCGACGCCACCGGACAGTCCGGAGACGTCGACGGGCGCCGGACGCTGCGTGACGGAGTTGTCGCCGAGCTGGCCGTTACTGTTGCTGCCCCAGCATTTGAGCGCGCCGGCAGAGGTCAATGCGCAAGTCTGATTGCCGCCCGCGGCAATCCCCGTAACCCCACTGGTCAATCCCTGGACATTAATGGGCGTCAGTCGCTGGTTCAGACTGTTGTCGCCGAGCTGGCCATTGGCGTTGTTGCCCCAGCAGCGGACCCCACCGGTGATGGTGAGCGCGCAACTGTGGTCACTGCCGGCTGCGACCGCCTGCACCCCGCTGGTGAGTCCAACCACGTCGACTGGAACCTGGCGCTGGTTTTGCGAGTTGTCGCCAAGCTGACCATTGGCGTTGTTGCCCCAGCACTTGACCCCGCCGGCGGTGGTGAGCGCACACGTATGGCTGCCACCGGCGGCGACGGCCGCCGCACCTGTGGCGAAACTGTACACCGTGACGGGCGCCGTGCGGCCGGTGGTGCTGTTGTCCCCGAGCTGCCCATTGAGATTCATGCCCCAGCACGAGATTGCGCCACTCGCGGTGAGGGCACACGTGTGGGTGCCGCCAGCGCTGACCGCCGGTGTGGCGGCGCGTGAAGGAAGGACCATGGCGAAGGCGCCGAGGGCGAACAACACCGGCGCGGCAATTGCGGCGCAGGCGCGCAGTCCTGATCTGATCGTTTCGATGCTCAACGACGTGCTCTCCGGCGAAACTTGGTTTGGCGGAGCCGACTGTTCGATGTGTTGTTGCGCAGCGTCCGAGCGGGTGAATGAGCAATTCCCATACCATTGCAGATCAATGCATTAGCCGCTTGAAATCAACGCTTTCATGAGCAGGATCGCCTTGCACTCTGACGCGAATGGTCATTTGCCCCAAAAGCAGGTGACGCAAAGCGGCGTCGGTCAGCGAAGCAACCGGCGCCCCATTGATGCCGGTCCGCGTCCGCACAATCCATTGAATTTGGCGCCCGCAGGATCAATCTTGGAGCAATCCCCTATTCGGAGACTCACCATGGCAACGCACATCCGCTCACGCATCATCGAACGCATCGTCCGCGGCACGCCCACCAGCGACGGCGCTGGCGTAAAGCTCACGCGCGTGCTGACCAACGATCTGCAGCAACGGCTCGACCCGTTCCTGATGCTCGACGCCTTCGGCTCCGATAAACCCGACGAATACATCGCCGGGTTTCCGGATCACCCGCATCGCGGCTTTGAAACGGTCACCTACATGCTCGAAGGCACGCTGCGCCATCGCGATAACCACGGCGGCGAAGGTGTGCTGGCACCAGGCGGCGTGCAGTGGATGACGGCTGGCCGCGGGATCGTGCACTCCGAATTTCCCGAGCAGGATCACGGGATGATGGCTGGCTTCCAGCTCTGGCTGAATCTGCCCGGCAAGGACAAGATGTGCGATCCCGGCTACAAGGATTTGCCGCAGTCGACGATTCCAGTGGTGACGACCGCTGCGGGCGTCGAGGTGAAAGTGATCGCCGGATCGTCGCAGGGAACGGCCGGCGCGATGACGCGAGAGGGCACGCAGCCGATCTATCTCGATGTCTACCTGCCGGCGGGCGCGGCGTTCACGGAAGCGCTGCCGGCGGGGCACAACGCGTTCATCTACGTGTACGAGGGTGCGGTGAACGTCGGCGATCCGGCGGCGAACGAAGCGGGCGCGCCGCGTCCGGTGAAAAAGGGCGAGATGGGCGTGCTCTCAACGTCGCCGGATGCAACCGGCGTAACCATCGTCAGCGAAACCCCGGCGAAGCTGCTGCTGATCGCCGGCAAGCCGCTGCGGGAGCCGATCGCGCAGCACGGACCATTCGTGATGAACACCCACGACCAACTGGTGCAGGCTGTGCAGGACTATCAGGCCGGACGCTTCTGAGCCGCACCGTCACTTCGGCTTGAA
>JBDTWV010000053.1:0-9544 GCA_040006495.1 Dokdonella sp. | reverse complement strand
CGGCAAGTATGTCGAGGAGAAGGCGAAGATCCCGGGCTACTACCCGCCCCAGGTCGCAGCGAAGGCGCTGCAGGTCGGCCCGATCATCCAGCAAACCGCCGGTAAGGCGTACAAGGCTGGGGTCAAGATCGCGTTCGGCACCGACGCGGCGGTGTATCCACATGGCCAGAATGCGAAGGAATTTGTCTACATGGTCGAAGCCGGCATGCCGCCGATGTTCGTGCTGCAGGCGGCGACCACGCACGCGGCGGAACTGCTGAAGAAGACCAAGGATCTGGGTAGCGTCGAGCCGGGCAAGTACGCCGACGTGATCGCGGTCGCCGGCAATCCGCTCGAAAACATCGCACTGATGCAGAAAGTCGATTTCGTGATGAAGGAAGGCGTGGTCTACAAGCAGGGCGGCCGTGAAATCGCTCCGCTTGCGCAGGTGGTCGCGGCGCCGTCTGTTGCGCAAGGCGCGGAACTCCTCGGCTATTGAGAGGCCGGCTGTGCGATCGTCACTGAGGACTCGTGACCGAGTCCTCAGCCACTGATCGAACTATCCAGAGTGGATTCGCCCATTCATGGCTTCCCTGAAATTGACCGATGCCTGCGCTCTCGCAGGTTGCATGGGATCGACTAAAGCGCGCGCAGGAAAGCCACCAGGTCGCGCTTCTGATGCGCGCTGATCCCTATGTTGAAGCGCACGTTGTAGAAGTCGACGGCATCCTCGAGCGTCGCTGCAGACCCATTGTGGAAATACGGTGCCCGGCCGGCGAGGCCGCGCAGGATCGGCCCTTTGAACTTGCCGATGTCCTTCCACTTGCCGGTGATCAGGGCGAGCCCTGGATCGGTGGTCTGGATCGTCGCATGGGTGGCGGCGTTGGTCAGCGTGTACAGCGGCATGTCCGGCGTCCGCCGTGATGCATCCGCGAGCCCGATGTTCAGCGGCAGCGCAACCGAATGGTTGCCGATATTCGGCGCGCTGTGACAGGTGGTGCAGGTGCCCTGGATCGTTGCCACGCCGAGGGCGTCGTTGAGACCCCCGACGCCGCTGATGGTCATCGGTAGCGTGTTGAAGAGCGTCTGACCGCGCAGCACGGATGCACGCGCATCCGTGCTGCCGTCATCGTTGTCGCGGACGCTCCACGCGCTGAACAGGTTCATCGACGCAGGATTGAACACCGCGCCGGTCGGATCTGCGCCCAGTGTGTCGTTGATGCCGACATAAAAGCGCTGATTGGCCAGGATGCGCGGGCCACCGAGCGCGTCGTGCGCGTTGAGCCAGCCAGCACGGTTGTCGCGTACCTGCGCGGTTGTGAGCGCCATCTCGAACTCTACGATCTGCGCGAGCTGTGCAGTGCTTGGCGGGACAGCGGCCTGCCCGTGCCCCATGGTCGCATCGATGGCCTGATGCTGCAGACTGGCCACTACATCCGCATCCTGCACCCCGGCGTCCATCGGCGGCAGAAACTTGACCGCGGTTTCACGGCCGTCCCACATGACAGCGGTCAGGAAACCAAGATTCGTCGATGGAAGCGGACGGCGGAACATTGACAACTCCGCCGCGCTCGCATAGTGGTAGGGATCATCCACTTCGGACAGGTTGAACTCCGCACCAGCCGGGATGCCAATGCCAATACGGAGTACTCCGCGATTGAGCAGCATGCTGTAGGCCTGACGCCGCGCCGCGACAGTCGAAACATTGGCAAACGGTGTATTGGAACCATCGTTGGTGCGGAAGATCGGGTCGGTACCGCCAGTCGCATTGAAGCGCGCCTGGATATGAGACGGAGTCACTGACCACGCGTCCTCCTGGCGATGGCAGCTGTTGCAGGAGCGGCCATTCGTTCCCAAGACCTGGAAGAAAGGATTGCTGGTGTCGATCGCTCCACTTGCGGTGAACGTGCGCAAGAGACCGGCGGCATCCGCCGTCGTCATTGGATCGCGCGGGGAATCCTGGACAAACACGTCCGCTGAATTCGTGGTGGCACTCTGTGCCCACGCCTGGCCGAACGCGAGCGAGAGACCTGCAATACCCAGCCAGCAGGGAATGATCGCGATTGCCAACCTGTATTGGTGCAGCCGACCCGAAGTGTTCATACCGCTCTCCCTTTCCAGCGATGAAGTTCGCCGTCACAGGGAGATAAACGCTGTTCTGCGGCCTTTTGTGTCATTCCAGCGAACCGGCCCCCGCCCGAACCGCTGACGAGAACTCCGTCCAGCCGCGCCCCTATTCCAAATTAGTGTGCCTATGCCACGACCCGGTTCGGTCCAGACTGTCGTTTTGTACGCCGCGCCGGATATTCCTGCCTTGCGATCGCGCCAGGCTGGCACAATCTCCGGCTGACCAGATTCCGGAGCCCGCCATGTCCAGCACCCCACCATTCCCGAGCGTCTTCGACGCCACCGAAGTGAACTTCCAGACCGATGTGCTGGATGCCTCGTTCCAGCAGCCCATCCTCGTGGATTTGTGGGCTACGTGGTGCGAGCCCTGCAAGACGCTCGGCCCGCTGCTGGAAAAGGTCGTCGCCGATTATCACGGCGCGATCCGGCTCGCGAAAATTGATTGCGACAAGGAACAGGCGCTGGCCGCCTCATTCGGCGTGCGCAGCATCCCGACCGTTGTGCTGATTCGCGACGGCCAGCTGGTCGATGCATTTACTGGCGCGCTGCCGGAAAGTGGCATCCGCGAGTTCCTCAGCCGCCACGTGCAGCCGAATGCACCGACCGACGAAGAGCCGGCCGCGGCCGAAGCGGTGGTTGAGACGCCGGAACAGGTGATCGCGCGGATCCAGCAGGACATCGGCGTGCATCCGGACAAGCACGAATTGAACCTCGATCTCGCGCTCGCGCAGATGCGCGTGGGCAATGCGGAGGCGGCTCAGGCTGAACTCGACGCTTTGCCGGCGAACCTCGAAAGCGACGACCGTGCGCAGCGTTTGCGCAACCAGCTCGAATTCGCACGCCTGGCCAAGGATGCGCCTCCGGCAGAAGAACTTATCGCACGCATCGAACGCGACCCGGCCGACTACGGCGCGCGCGATCTGCTCGGCGTGCGTCTGTTGTTGCAAGGCGATTTGATCGGTGGCCTCGAACAGTTCCTCACCATACTCAAGGCCGATCGCGCATGGAACGATGGCCACGCCAAAAAGCGCCTGATTGCCGCGTTCAACGTACTCGATGACGCAGAGCTGGTTGGCGCGTACCGGCGCAAGATGTCGTCGCTGCTGTTCTGAATGCGCCGATGAAGATGCCTTCGGCGCGTCTCGTGCGGCGCGCAATGAACCTGTGGCCGCCGTTCCTGTTCAGCGGCATCCGCGTCCTGGAAATTGCGGACGACTGGCGTTATGCGCGCGTCGCGCTGCGCAAGCGCTGGTACAACGGCAACTACGTCGGCACGCACTTCGGCGGCAGCCTGTTCGCGATGACCGATCCATTCTGGATGATTCCGACCCTGCGCTGTCTCGGCCCTGACTACATCGTCTGGGACAAGGCGGCCGAGATCGAATTCATCGCACCCGGCACGGAAGACGTATTTGCCGAGTTCCATATCGACGATGCAATGCTCGATGAAATCCGCGCCGCGACCGCCAGTGGCGAAAAATGTCTGCGCTGGTGCGAGACCGAGATCAGGACAGCCAGCGGCGAACTAATCGCACGCGTGCGCAAGCACCTGTATGTGCGTCGCAAGAAAGGCACTTACGCGGCGCCGACTGCGCCTCGCCACCACGCCTGAGGCGCATGTCGCGCAACAGCCTGTGCGCCGTGCATCGCCAAACCCGAAGGCTGGGCGCATCTCGCAAGCGGCGGCATGCAAGCCATGCGTACAAAGTCGACTGCTAGAATCCCCGGGTTGACGCGTACCCGCACTGCCTACCCGGACGCCCCTTATGAGCACGACTGAATCCTCCGCGGGTACATCAATCGCAGCCGCCGATACAACGCCGGTCGCAGTACCGGAAAAGATTGCATCAGTCGACGACGTGCTGGGCAGCGTGCACACCACGAATTTCCCGGATTTGCTGCGCCAATTGAACAGCTGCGTGCTGGTCAGCACCTACCAAGCCGGCAAATTGGTGATCCTGCGTCCAGACGGCGCGTCCATCAACACGCATTTCCGCAGCTTCAACCGGCCGATGGGCATGGCTGCCGACGGCGAGCGCCTCGCGCTCGGCACAGCCATGGAAATTGCCGAATTCCGCAACATGCCGGCGGTCGCCAAACGTCTGCAGGATCCGCCGAAGCACGATGCGGTGTACATGGCGCGCCGCGGTCACATCACCGGCGCGATCGACATCCACGAGATGGCGTGGGACAAGCACGGCGACTTATGGTTCGTGAACACCTTGTTTTCGTGCCTGTGCACACTCGACAGCAAATCGAGTTTCGTGCCGCGCTGGCGGCCACGTTGCGTGACCCATTACGCGCCGGAGGATCGCTGTCATCTGAACGGCCTGGGCATGCGCGACGGCCGGCCGCGTTATCTGACTGCGTTGGGCGAATCGAACAAGCCGCAGGGCTGGCGGGAAAACAAACGCAACGGCGGCGTGCTGCACGACATGGCGAGCGACAGCGTGATTACGCGCGGCCTGTCGATGCCGCACTCGCCACGCTGGTACGACAACCGTCTGTGGGTGCTTGAATCCGGGCGCGGCGCGCTGGTCACGGTCGACCCGAAAACCGGTGAGAAAACCGATGTCGCACGTGTGCCCGGGTTCGCGCGCGGCCTGGATTTCGTCGGTCCGGTGGCGTTCATCGGATTGTCGCAGTTGCGCGAAACCAATGCGTTCACCGAGATCGAGATCACCGACGACAACTCCGACCGCCAGAGCGGCGTATGGGCGGTTCATATTGGCACGGGTAACACGATCGGCCTGCTCAAGTTCACCGGCGGCGTGCAGGAGATTTTTGCGGTACAGGCCGTCCGCGGCGTTCTTTTTCCGGAAATCGTCCACGAGGGCGATCTTCTGGGAAGTGCCTATGCACTGCCGGACGACGCATTGCGCGAAGTCGGCTTCAGCGAGCGCCCCGCGCCGCCCGCAGAACCGGCGACGAGCCCGGACGTTGCGGCGGTCGCAGTGGATTGGACAGCCACGTCGGCCTCATGAATACCAAATCGCCTGCGCCGACCGCACCCATCCGCTTCCTCTCCAACTGGTAGACACCAGGCGCCAGTGACGCCGAGGCGATCCTCGCATTCTGGGAACACGAGGGTGCGATCAACGATTCTGCGCAGGCCCAGCTGCGCCTCGACGAGGTCGTTGCACACGCGCTCGCCGACAACGGCGTCAGCAGCGCGGTATGCACGGCGGTCGCAACGACGCTGCCGCGATTGGGCCAGCCGAGGTGGGACTACCGCTGTTTCACAGGCCGCGCCGCGCGCAAGGCGGGAGTGGTCATCGCGCTGCTGCAACGAAACCTATGCGCACGAACGCGACTTTCCGTGCATGGGCATCGTGCTGGAACTCGAGAACTCAAGTTTCGGGCGCTTGCTGCGGGTGTCGTTGGGGCTGAGATCAGGTTTATCCTTTATCGGCCGCAGCGGCCGCGGACTCGACTGGCGGGTGTACTATTTCGATGGCGCACAGCTAAAGGATTCTCCCCGCACCTGAGCGCACAGTGTGTTGCACCCTGCGGTGGGGTCGTGCGCCGAAGTCAGCGGCGATGCGCGCCAGACTGCGTGCCTGTCCTCGACTCCCTATGCCGCCACTCACTCTTCCATTCCAGATACCCGGCTATCGGATCCTGCGTCGCCTCGGCTTGGGTGGCATGGCGACCGTATATCTCGCCATTCAGCAATCGCTGGGACGACCCGTCGCAATCAAGGTGCTGTCCAGTGCATGCACGCCGAGCGACGACGTGGCTCAGCGGTTCGAGCGTGAGGCGCGCACGATCGCGCAGCTCGACCATCCTCACATCGTCAGCATCTTTGACGTCGGACGCACCTCCAACGGTCAGTTCTACTACACGATGCCGTATCTGCCGAACGGTGATCTGTCTGTCCATCATCTGCAGGGAGCTCCTGATCGCGTGCTCGGGGTAATCCGTGCGCTCGCCGAAGCATTGGGATGCGCGCATGACCAGGGCATTGTGCACCGCGATGTAAAACCCGAGAACGTATTGTTCGACCGACTCGATCGCCCGCTGCTGACCGATTTCGGCATCGCCCTCAACGATGTGCGCCAAGCACGCGTGACCCGCGAGGGCACCACGATTGGTTCGTCCGGCTACATGAGTCCTGAGCAGGCACGCGGTCAGGCCGTCGACGGTCGTTCAGATCTCTACAGCCTCGGCGTGCTCTGCCATGAGCTGCTGACCGGCGAGTTGCCATTCGTCGGCGCTGATGCGCTCGCGACTGCGCTGGCGCATATCGAACGCCCGGTGCCGCGCCTGCCGGTGACCCGGCGTATCTGGCAACCGCTGGTCGACAAGGCTCTAGCCAAGCATCCGGACGCACGTTTCCAGAGTGCCGAAGAAATGCTGGCTGCGCTCGACGTGATCGAACAAAAAATGAGTGGGCCGCCACGCAGCGGGCTGACCCGCTGGTGGCCGCCCTTGGTCGAGCGTTTCTGCGCGATCCCGCGCCGCTACCGCGTGATCGCACTCAGCGGGTTCATTCTGCTCGCGCTCGCCGGGCTGCTTGCGCTGCTGCCGCACGAGCCGGAACGGACAGCAACGGGGGTTACGGCGCAGGCCGCGGACAGCGCGCGGATCCAGCCCGAAGTGAATGCGTCCAACACGCCTGTACCCGCAGCCCGCGCCGCGGCAACGACTACGCCTGAAGCTGCCACGTCGTCCGAGCCTCCAACCGCAGTGCCCGGAGCCGATAGCATCTCGCGCGAACAGCACCTGCAGCAGGCGACTGACATGATGTCGATCGGACGCATGCTGTCCCCGGATGGCAAAGATGCGGCTAGCGAATACCTGGCGATACTCGCTGCCGAACCGCACCAGAGCGATGCAATGAACGGCATCGCGCGCATCCTGAACCTGCTGGCCGCCCGCGCCGTCAAGTCCATCGATGCGGGCGACATCACCGATGCGATCAAGCCGCTTCAGCAAGGCGCAGATCTCGCCGCGCGCGCCAAGTTGGGTTCCAGCAAGCTCTTCGCCGCGTTTGCCGCGCCGATCCACGCCGCCGTGGCGAAAAAGTACGTGCGTCCACGCGATCCGTTCGATAGCAGCGCGCTCGACAAGATGGCGCCCCTTCTGCCGGTACTGGAACGCATCGATCCGAAGCAGGCGCGCGCGCTGCAGGCCGATCTGCGCAGACCCGCTGAACTGCTGCGCGATGGCGGACGCTTCAAAGATGCGAACGGCCCCGACATGCTCGTGATATCAGCCAAGCGCGCCGCAGCCGCGCAGATCGACCATGCGTTCGCGATTTCGGTCGGCGATGTCAGCCGCGCCGCGTATGCGCGCTTCGCAAGCGCCAGCGGCCGCGCGCCTGCGCGCTGCCGCGAGTCGCAACGTATTTTGGCGCGCTCGCGCGGCCTCGGCTGGCGCACGCCCGGATTCGTGCAAAGCGACGATCATCCTGTGGTGTGCGTAAGCTGGGACGACGCGAACGCCTACGCCCAATGGCTCAGCCAGCGCACTGGCGCGCACTACCGCCTGCCGACCCAGCAAGAGTGGCTGTTACTCGCGCGCGCAGCCGGCGCGGGCGTCCAGTGCTCCGCGACCAATATCGGCGAGCGCTCCGGCGATGCCGCGCACTGCAATGACGGCTTCGCGCAAACCTCACCGATCGGCCGCTTTGCAGCCACCGCGCCCGGTGTCTATGACATCAGCGGCAACGTGAGTGTCTGGATGGACGGCTGCGCAAAGCCCGGCAATTGTCGCGAACATGCATTCCGTGGCCTGTCCTGGCGTGACGACGACACCGAGTCGAATCTAAAACGCATCGACAGCGCTGGCAGCGACATTGGCTACGCGAACGTGGGCTTCCGTCTGGTGCGCGAGTTGCCGGCCAGCCTCGCATCACATTGACCCAGCGTGCCGCGCTGTTTGCATGCGCGAGCGCCCGATCACGAACTGACCCCCTATTTCACCGTGGATCCAGCATGCGACCTCTCTATATCCAGCGTTACCTGCTCACAGGATTGCTGACCTTCATTCCGATCTGGCTGACCTGGGTCGTGTTCAAGTCGATCTTCTCGATACTTTCACAGGTAAACCTGTCGTGGGTATCAGCCGTGTTCGACGCCTTGGGCACGGCATTTCCGGATAGCCTCGGCCGCCTCAACCAGGGTTGGCTGACGTCATTGCTCGCGTTCGTCGTGACTCTGATGGCGTTGTACGGCATGGGCTTCGCCGCCAACCGAGTATTTGGGCGACGTCTGCTCGGCGCACTGGAGCGCGTGATCGACCGCATCCCGATTGCGCATACGATTTACGGTGGCGCCAAGAAGTTGATGGGCATGCTTCAGAACAAGCCGAGCGGCACGCAGCGTGTGGTTTTTATCAGTTTCCCGTCGCCGGAAATGAAAACGATCGGATTCGTGACCCGCGTTTTCCAGGACAGCGAAGGGCGCGAACTCGCGGCGGTCTATGTGCCGACGACACCCAATCCGACCGGCGGTTACCTCGAAATCCTACCGATTGAACACCTGATCGCGACCGACTGGAGCGTCGACCAGGCGATGGCGTTCATCCTCTCGGCGGGTGCCGCGGGGCCGGATACGCTGCCGTTTGCGGTCGAGCGCAAAAGCATTCCTTGATTGACCCCTGCGCGCAACGTGCAACGTCTGCGCAATCCGCAACAGAGGCGTCATGGCTTGCCATACCGCCAGCCGAACGCGACTGCTTACTTCGCGACGACGATCTTCTTCAGGTTGTCGAGCCCCGCCTGATAGAACGCACTCGCCGCGGTAGTGGCCGCGGCATCATTCGCGTCGACCGCCGGATTCGGTCCGGTGTCCTTGCGCTTGAACTTGCCCGACCAGGTGACTTTCGATCGATTCTTTCCAGCGCCCTTGATGCTGATCACGGACGTGTAACCGCTCAGCGGCAAGGTACTGCCGAGCATCGTGACCCTGAAGCGATGGTGCCGGGCATCGAACGCGACCAGCTTCTCGGTCATCGTGGCGCCGGAAGCCAGCGTGATGCGGCGCTCGCTGCCGATCGCGTTGCCTGCCCCTGCCACGACATCGTCTCTCGCAACGCCGGGATGCCAGCTGCCGAGCGCACCAAAGTTGGCGATGCGCGCCCAGACTCGTCCGGGCGCCGCGTGCACGATGACGCTCTTGCTCACCCTGAGCTCCGGCGCAGCCGCAAAACCAAGGCCCGGCATTGCCACCAACAAGGCGAAAGCAATGCCGCTGACAAGCTTCACAATGACGCTCTCCATTGGACGATCGGTGGGCACGCTTTGAAATCCTGTTTCGGTTGGTGTTGCACTTGCGTCGAGACGCAGTGCAATCAGCCTAGCCGCCGGCCGCGGGCGCCTCGGCCACGCACTGCTTGAGCAACAACGTGGGGCCATCGCGTTCCGGCGTACACACGATGCTGTCGATGATATGACCGTGTCGAGAGGACGCAGTCCTGCAGCTCATGTTGGTTG
>JBDTWV010000052.1:0-9575 GCA_040006495.1 Dokdonella sp. | reverse complement strand
CCATAGAAAACGGTATTTCCAAACATGCGCATGAAGTCGACTTGTTCGGGATCGCTCTCCAGGGCAGTGAAAGGAATCTTGTTTGCATTCAACATGCGCGCGACGATCTGGCCGACCCGGCCCATGCCGGCGATGATCACGCGCGGCGTGGTGCCGTCGAATGTATCGAACGCGCGTTCGGGTTTGACCTTGCCGGCCGGTGCGAGCTGCGCGCGCAGACGTACCAGGATCGGCGTTGCCACCATCGACAAGGTGATAACGAGAATCGCCAAGTCACGTTGACCCGCGCTGATCAGCGCGCTGCTGGCAGCGAGTCCGAACACGACGAACGCGAACTCGCCGCCTTGGGCAAGCAGTGCCGCAAGGGCCAGCGACTGGCCACGATCCTCGCGCGCGCCGACCCGAGCAACCGCGAACAGCACAAGCGCCTTGATCGCGAGCAGCGCAAACAGGAGTACGCCGATCAGTTGCGGCTGGCTCATCGCCAGCTTCACGTCGAGCGACATGCCGACACTGATGAAGAACAAACCGAGCAGCAGGCCACGGAACGGCTCGATCTGCGATTCGATCTCGTGGCGGTATTCCGAATCGGCAAGCAGTACACCGGCGAGGAACGCGCCGAGCGACATCGAAATTCCGGCGAGCTGCATCAGCCAGGCGGTGCCGATCACAACCAGCAACGCGGTCGCGGTGAAAACCTCCGGCACGCCGACCTTTGACGCGGCGCGAAACATAGGACGCAGCAGATAGCGTCCACCGATGACGACGATCGCGATCGTGCCGATCACGCGCAATGCCGCGAACAGTTCGGCTGAGGTGCCGACCGGACTCGCATGGCCGCTGCCGAGAATAGGAATCAAGGCGAGGATAGGAATCGCGGCGACGTCTTGGAATAACAAGATCGCGAACCCGAGCCGTCCATGCGGGCTGCCGATCTCCTTGCGCTCGGCCAACAATTGCAGATCGATCGCAGTCGACGACAAGGACAAGCCCAAGCCGACGATCAACGCGGCTTTCCAGCCGAGGCCGAGTGCGAACGCGAGGCCCCCGATCAGTGCCGCGGTCACGATGACCTGCACGCTGCCCGCGCCGAATACGCTGCGCCGCATGATCCACAGACGTTGCGGCGAGACTTCCATGCCGATCACGAACAACATCAGAACCACGCCGAACTCGGAGATCTGCGCGATCTGTTCGGTGTTGCCGATCAGGCGCAACCCGGACGGCCCAATCAACGCACCCGCGCCGAGGTAGCCCAGCACCGCGCCGAGCTTCCAGCGTTTGGCGAGCGGCACCGCGATCACCGCTGCGAGCAGCAGCACGACCGCGTATTGCAGGAAGCTGTGATTTTCCACGCGATCTCCGATGAAAAGCGCGCGAATTATGCCATGGCGGCTGCGCGCAACGAGTCGCAACCCCTGAGACTTCCCGCGTGCAGGCTTGCGCTCACCGTTTGTTACAGGAGTCCGGCCATGCTCGTCGCCCCGCTCACGTTACCCGCCGTATCCTCATCTCCGTTGCGTCATCGCTTCATCGGCGCGCGCAGAACGCCGTTGCCGGCCAGGAATGTGCGTGTCGCGGCTCCACCGTTGTGGGCGTCGGTGGTTGTTGCGGTGTGGTTTGTTGTCGGCATCGCTTGCGTGATGACCGTGCCTGCCGCGCGCGGCAGCGATTTGCTCGGCGCGACCCTGCCGTTCTGGCTGGTCGTCGCGCCAGTGCTCGATTTTGCGTGGTTGCAGCGCGCAGTAATCGTGCGTGTGCTGCGACGTCGCTCGCAGTCCGTGCAGACACGCCTGGACGTCGCGCGTGCACGCCGGCCGCGGCGACATTGGCGGCGGTGAGTGGCCCTTCGGCGTGGTAGGAGGTTGCTAGGTTGGCCGATCAAGTACGCAGGCAGCGGGCACTACACCGATCAGCGCGAGTGCTTCGAGCGCGCGTTGCCCGCTGCAAGGTAGGGTACTGCCGCGAAACGCGGCGCGAGGTCGAGGATCGCATCTTGAAACGATCAATTCACGCCTCGACGGGCGCAGCGGTCGAACGTCACACTGTCAATGCCTTCGCGTTGATGACACGCATTCGCTCAGCCACGCAAACCGAGCCGCTTGCGTTCCATCCGGCGCAGGAACTCATCCATGATGCGTCGATACAAGTCCTCGCCGAGATACGCGTCCTCGACGCCGGCGTCGATCGAAGGGTTGTCGTTGACCTCGATAACGACTACGCGATCGCCGACCTGTTTCAGGTCAACGCCATACAAGCCATCACCGATTGGTGCGGTGGCGCGCAGGGCGAGCTTGACCACGTCAGCCGGCGCTTCGCGCACCGGGAGTGTCTTGAAGCCGCCGGATTTCGCGCTGCCTTTGGCGGCATGGTTGTAGATCTGCCAGTGCCCGCGCGACATGAAGTACTTGCACGCGTACAGCGGCTCGCGGTTGAGCACGCCGATGCGCCAGTCGTATTCGGTGAACATGAATTCCTGCGCCAGCACCAGCGCGGTGTGCTGGAACAGGTCGTCGACGGCAGCCTTCAGCTGCTCCGGATTTTCCGCCTTGACGATGCCGCGCGAGAACGAGCCGTCCGGAATCTTCAGCACGATCGGAAAGCCGAGTCGATCGGGCAGCTCGGCCAGCTTCTTAGCTTCGTCGCGGTACAGGATCTCTGTGAGTGGCGTCGCCAGCTTGCGCGACTTCATCAGGTCGTGAAGGTAGATCTTGTTGGTGCACTTCAGGATCGAACTCGGGTCGTCGATGACGACCATGTCCTCCTTCTCGGCGCGGTTTGCGAACCGGTAGGTGTGGTTGTCGAGCGCGGTCGTTTCGCGGATGAACAGGCCGTCGTATTCGGCGAGCCGGCTGTAGTCGTTCTTGGTCAGCGTGTCGACTTCGATGCCGAGCTCGGCGCCGGCCTCGACGAAATGCTTCAGCGCACGCTTGTTCGACGGCGGCATAGGGTCGTTCGGATCGACCAGCATCGCCAGGTCGAAGCGGAACTTCTTGCGCGCGCGCGGCTTGCGCCACAGTTTCTTCGAGAACTTGTCGAGCGCCTGCGCGAAGGCGTCCTCCTGTGGATCGGACAAGGTATGCAGACTGCTCGGTTTGATCGCGGCGATTTGCCAGACCCGTTCACGCTCGAATTCGATGCGCAGGATCGGGCAGGGAAACGTCTCGAACACCTGGCGGGCGAGGTCTTCGAGCGCCGGGTACGAGGTTTCGCCGAAGTACACGAGCACGCCGAAATCAGTGGTGTCGCGACCACCAGCCGGCAGGAAATTACCGAGTTTGGCGTTCAGATCCTCGATGTCGAGGCCGTACAGTGAGCGCCGGCGCAAGTCGTTGATCGCCCGCACCGACGGAATTACCTTGTGGCCACGCGCCTCGGCGAGCAGCGACACGTAGTAGCCGGTGCCGAGGTACTTGTAGCTGCGACACAAGTTGATCACCTGGGTGCGCTCGTCGTCGGAGCCGAGCGCTTCCTTCAGGTAATCCTGCGCGGTGACCACGTTGTCGGACGGGTAGTACGATCCCCAGTCCGAGGCCTTTTCGACGACGATGACGAGCCGGCTCATGCGGAACGCCTGAATGCAGAATTCGGAATGGGAAGACGCCTCGATGTACTGCGTGCGAGCAGGGGTGAAAGGGCAGTAGGGACGGGCGTAGGCATGATTTCGGGGCGGCAGTGTGACACAGCGCGATAGGTCCGTGGAGCACGCCAAATGGCATGTCGGGGATGAAGCGTGACTAAATCGGGATCGGCGATGCGTTGCGATCCCGGGCTGCAAAGACTAGGCTGCGCGCCGTGTTCGCCCCCTCCATGTCCAAGCCTCCGAAACCGCGCACTGCGCTGGCCGCGCATATCCGTCGTGCGACGATCGATGACCTCGATGACCTGGTCGAGCTCGAGAATTCCGCGTTTGCAATCGAGCGCATGAGCGCGCGCCAGCTGCGGCGCCATCTGGAAAGCCTGACGGCCGAGATCCTGGTCGCGACACGCGAGCGGCACATCGTTGGTGCCGCGGTTGTCTTTTTTCGTCGCCGCAGCGACATCGCACGTCTGTATTCGATAGCGGTCGCAGCGGACGACCGCGGCACCGGCTTGGGCGAAGCATTGCTGGCACGCGTAGCGCACAGCGCGCGTCGCCGGGGCGATCAGCGCTTGCGCCTGGAAGTACGCAGCGACAACCAGACAGCGCAACGTTTGTACGTACGCCTCGGCTACCGGCATTTTGGCTCGCACAGCAAGTACTACGAAGATGGCCAGGATGCGTTTCGCTACGAGAAACGGCTGGCGTGAAACGCGGAGCCGTGTGTCAGACACGGACTTTTCGTCTTTGTGGGAGCTTGTCCATATGGGGGCGCGGGCAGGCGCGATGCCTCATGTCATTGCCTCGACACACATGGGACATCGCGCGTTCCAGCGCTCCCACCAAAAGCAGCACTCACCATCCGGCAGACCTGAGCTTTTCGGCTGTCGCCGCATCCGCCGGTCGCGCGACGAGACCACCAGCAGCGGCCAGCGTTACCGTGAACCGCCCGCCATCGACCATGGGCAGGTACGCAGCACTGCCATAGTCGGCGTCAACCCACGGCAGGCAGCGCGGACAGCGTTGCTTCAGATGCCACAGATCGAATGCCGACGGCGCTGCCAACGCAGCGATGCTTTTTGGCGTTGTGCGCTCCTGTTCGATATCGCGATAGCGCCCGCTGATCCGGTCGAGTTCATACAACGGTGTTGCGCCGAGCATGACTGCAGTCGGGGTCCATTTGATCACGCGCGCGTCGAGCTGCCATTCGTCGCCGGCCAGTTCGGTCGTGTACTGGCTGCCGTCCGGAATTTCGATGGCGACTGCGTAATGCCCAGGGCTGAGCGCATGCGTATTGACCTGTGCCACCAGCGCTTCGGAGGCCAGCCGCCGATACCCGAGCAGGGCGGTGGCGGTAAGTGCGCCCAACGCAGCCAGCAGGAGAAAGATGATGCACCACAGGCCGCGATGGCCGGCAGCGAACCGGCGCCGGGCGCGCCAGTGTCGGCGAGCTTGCGTGCCCAAGGCCAGCGCGAGCAGGCAACACACGCCGGCCAGCACGAACAATCCGATCAGAAGTGGATTCAGTGACATGTGCCCAGCATACCGGCTTGCGCCGAATGGTTGGCTATACTCGGCGCACATTCCTGCAGGAAACCGCCATGTCCCGTTCATCTGTTCGCATCATCGTGTTCGCGCTGTTTGCGCTGCCACTGCTCGGCGCATGCGGCACCAAGGGGGCGCTGTACAAGCCAGCCTCCGCGCAGGACGCGCAGCCACCGAAGATGATTAGAGTCACGCCGGTAAAGACGAGTTCGTCCGCGCCGACCGTCGATGCCGACGGGCACTGATCCCTCACTCACATGAGTCTTCGTTTCAGCAAGATGCATGGCCTCGGCAACGACTTCGTGCTCGTCGATTGCCGCAGCCAACCGCTGGCACTCGATGAGGTCGCGATCCGCAGGCTCGGCGACCGCCACTTCGGCGTCGGCTTCGATCAACTTTTGACCATCGAGCCAGCGCGCGATGCATCCTGCGCGTTCGCGTATGGCATCTGGAACACCGATGGCACGCGTTCCGGCCAATGCGGCAACGGGTTGCGCTGTGTCGCGCGATGGCTGGCGCGGGCTGGCGTACTAGGTGAGGGCATGACGCGCCTTGAGAGTCCGTCCGGCCCGGTCGTGGTCGAGTTGCTGGCGAATGGCCATGTGCGCGCCGAGATGGGTGAGCCGCGGTTCGAGGCCGCGGCGATTCCATTGGTCGTCGCGGCGCATGCGGTCGACATCGTCAACGCACGTTGCACGATCGACGTGGTCGGCAGCGACACGATTGTCGGCGCGGTATCGATGGGCAATCCGCACGCGGTGGTCGTTGTCGACGACGTCGACAGCGCGGCGGTTGCGGTACTTGGGCCGCAGATCGAGCATTCCTCTGCGTTTCCGCAAGGCTGCAATGTTGGCTTCGCGCAGGTGGTATCGCGTAATGCGATCCGGCTGCGCGTGTGGGAACGTGGTGTCGGCGAGACACTAGCGTGCGGCAGCGGTGCGTGCGCCGCGGTTGCGGTGCTGCGCCAACGCGCTGAACTCAATGCCGAGGTGCGAGTGATGTTGCCAGGTGGCGAGCTCGATATTCACTGGCAAGGTGCGCGCCATCCGCTGTGGATGAGCGGGCCGGCCGCGTTTGTGTTCGAAGGCGAATGGCACGGCTGACGGCGGGCACCACGTCACGCCGGCACCGATCTACCAGATATTCGATGAGGAAATCATGAGCGAACTTACGATCAAGGATGGGCTGGATGCGATGGAAGTCGCGAGTTACCTGCGCCGCCATCCAGATTTTCTCAACGGGTTTCCGGACCTTGCGATGGCGCTCGTACTACCGCGCGAGCAGGGTTCCGCCGCGTCGCTGGCGAGTTATCAGCTCGACGTGCTGCGCGACAAAAACCGTGATCTCGGCCGCCGCCTGCAAGAGCTGATTGAGATCGCGCACGAAAACGAAACGCTGATGGTGCGCGTGCACACGTTGACGCTGGCGCTGATGCGCGCGCGCACGTTAGCCGAGACCACGCATGCGATCGCAGCCGCGCTGACCGAGGACTTCCATACCGACCTCGTTCGTCTGGTGCTGTTCCGCGCCGATCCAGAATTGCCGGCCGCGCCCTGGCTGATTGCGGAGCCGGCCGGAGCGGGTGCATTTCCCGCGTTCGCCGAATTCTTCAAACGTGCTGAACCCTTGTGTGGACGCCTGCAGCAGGACAAGCTCGATACCCTGTTCGGCGCGCAGGCGGCCGAAGTGCACTCCACCGTGCTGCTGCCGATTGCTACGGTCGGCATGCTCGGCGTCGGCAGCCATGATCCGAACCGCTTCCATCCGGGCATGGGCACGGTGTTCCTGAAGTTGATCGGCGAAGCGATTTCGACTGCGCTGGCGCGCTTCCCGATCTGACGTGGACGCCACGCTCGCCAGTTGGGTCGACCGTTTCTTGGGTTACCTGCGCAGCGAGCGTCGCTATTCGCCGAGCACGATCGACCACTACGCACACGGACTCGCGCGGCTGCTGGATTTCGCGGAGGCCAGTAACCTGTATGCGTGGCGCGATCTCAAGCCAGACCAGGTGCAATCGCTGCTGGCCAGCGAACATCGCGCGAAGCACTACTCGCCGGCCACCCTGCGCGGTCTTGCCTCGGCATGGCGCAGCTTCTTCCGCTTCCTCGCGCGCGAAGGCGAGGTGACGACGAATCCCGCAATCGGTCTGCGCTCGCCGAAGGTGCAACGCAAGCTGCCGCAAGTCCTTGATGCGGACGAGATGGGCGCGCTGGTCGAGGTGCCCGGCGATGACCTCGAAGCCGTGCGCGATCGCGCGTTGCTGGAACTGTTGTATTCGAGCGCGTTGCGTGTTGCTGAACTGTGCGGCGTGCGCTGGCGTGATCTCGACGCCGGCGACGGCATGCTGCGCGTGACCGGCAAAGGCTCGAAGACGCGCATCGTGCCGGTCGGTGTGAAGGCGCTCGCTGCGCTCGTGGCGTTGCGCAAGCAGGATGGCTGCGGCGACGATGATCCCCTGGTACGCGGTGCACGCGGACAACCCCTGACGCCGAACGGCGTGCGTGCGCGGCTCAAAAAACGCGCGCAGGAGCAGGGCGTGTGGAAGCGCGTCTATCCGCATCTGCTGCGCCACTCCTGCGCGAGTCACCTGCTGGAATCTTCAGGGGACCTGCGCGCGGTGCAGGAGCTGCTCGGCCATGCCGACATTGGCACAACGCAGATTTACACCCACCTCGATTTTCAGCACCTGGCCAAGGTCTATGACGCCGCGCACCCTCGCGCGCGGCGCAAGACGTAACGATCAGGGCCCACAGCATCGCGGTCGCCGCCTCTCATCAAGCATCATGTGGCTGGGTATTTGTGGGAGCGCCGGAAGGCGCGATGCTCTTGCCTTGGCACTTGAAAAGGCATCGCGGCTTCCGCCGCTCCCACCGGGGCACGGCGAACCAGTTTGCTCCGCGACAGCGCGCCGCCGAAGGCTGGGTCTGCCTCCCGCAGGGCCTCCGGTTCGCTTGCATTGAGCGATGACGGCCCCACCTCGTCTTTTTCCGCACTACGGATTGAAGGTATGGAGTCGTTCCACGCCACCACCATCGTCTCCGTGCGACGCGGCAACCGCGTCGTGATCGGCGGCGATGGCCAGGTCACGCTCGGCAACACGGTCATGAAGGCGAATGCGAAGAAAATTCGTCGCCTCGGCAAAGGCGACGTCCTCGCTGGCTTCGCTGGCGCGACCGCTGACGCGTTTACCTTGTTCGAGCTGTTCGAACAGAAGCTGGAAAAGCATGGTGGCAACCTGACCCGCGCCGCCGTCGAACTGGCCAAGGACTGGCGCACCGAGCGCCGCCTTGGGCGGCTTGAGGCGATGCTCGCGGTGGCCGACAAGACCAGTTCGTTGCTGATCTCCGGCAACGGCGACGTGCTCGAACCCGAGAACGGGCTGATTGCGATTGGCTCCGGCGGTCCGTTTGCACTCGCTGCGGCGAAGGCGCTGCTCGAAAACACCGACCTCGATCCGCGCGTGATCGTCGAGAAAGCGCTCGGCATCGCTGGCGACATCTGCATCTACACCAACCACACCATCACGATCGAAGAGTTGGGAATCGGGCATCGGGAATAGGGGATCGCAACCACGACCACCCGCCCGCTTTCACCATTCCCGATTCCCCACTCTCCATTCCCGGCTTTCAAATGTCCGAACTCACTCCGCGCGAAATCGTCAACGAACTCGACCGCTACATCATCGGCCAAAACGCGGCCAAACGCGCGGTCGCGATCGCGCTGCGCAACCGTTGGCGGCGCATGCAGCTTGATCCGGTATTACGCGAGGAAGTCACGCCGAAAAACATTCTGATGATCGGCCCAACCGGCGTCGGCAAGACCGAGATCGCGCGTCGCCTGGCCCATCTCGCGAACGCGCCGTTCATCAAGGTCGAGGCGACCAAGTTCACCGAAGTCGGTTACGTCGGCAAGGATGTCGAGCAGATCATCCGCGATCTTGCCGACACCTCGGTCAAGATGATACGTGAGCAGGCGAAGGCTCGAGTGCGCTCGCAGGCCGAGGATCGCGCCGAGGACCGCATCCTCGACGCGCTGCTGCCGCGCCGCCAGGGCGTCGGTTTCGCCAACGAGCCGCATCCGCTCGACGCACACGCCGCGGACACGCGCCAGAAACTGCGCAAGCAATTGCGTGAGGGCGCGCTCGACGAGCGCGAGATCGAGATGGATTTTGCGCTGAATGTCGGCGTCGAGATCATGGCGCCGCCGGGCATGGAGGACATGACCAACCAGTTGCGCGGCATGTTCCAGTCGTTGGCCGGGCAGAAGGCGCAATCGCGCAAACTGCCGATTGCGCAGGCGCGTCCGCTGCTGATCGAGGAGGAGGCCGGCAAGCTGGTCAATGACGAAGAGATCAAGACCCAGGCGATCGAAAGCTGCGAGCAGAATGGCATCGTGTTCATCGACGAGATCGACAAGATCGCGCAGCGCGGCGAGTTCAGCGGTGCCGGCG
>JBDTWV010000051.1:0-9625 GCA_040006495.1 Dokdonella sp. | reverse complement strand
TGTTGGCCGGCTCGCGTGCTGCATGGCTCTCCTATGCGCTGGTCAGCGTGCTGGTCGCGTGGCACGAAACACGCAACGTGCGGTGGTTCGCGGCCGTGCTGGTGGCTCTCGCGATCGCGATTGCCACGCTCGCCACGCTCGCGCTACACGATTCGACCCGCTTCGACGCACGTATCGATCGCAGCCTGCTGGCGTTGCATGGCACCGAGCATGCCGTCGATGAGGCATCGGCCGGACGTCTGAGGATCTGGCGCACCGCGCTCGCGATGAGTGCGGCGCATCCGCTGACCGGCGTTGGCGTGCGCGGTTTCCGCTATGCGTATCCGCACTACGCGACGCCGGGTGATCGTTTCGTCGACACCACCAGCGATACCGGCGCCTCGCACGCGCATCAGATCGTGCTGGAAGTGCTCAGCGAAACCGGTGCCATCGGCCTGCTGTTCTGGCTCGCGGGCGCGACGTGCGCGATCCGCGCCTGGAGGTGCGCGGATGCTGCTGCGCGTGCGCGGGCGCTCGCACCGGGTCTTGCCTTGATCTCGATGTGCTTTCCGATCAACACCCACCTCGCGTTCTATTCTGCGTGGTGGGGACTGCTGTTCTGGTGGCTGCTGGCGCTGTATTGCGCGGCACTCGGCGCGCGTGACGATGCGCCAACGCCGCTGCCCGCGCGCCCTGCATGACCAGGACACTCCTCGCGTAGGACTCCGAATCACACCCTCAATGGGGCGCTGTCGCGCAGCAAGCCGGTTTTTTGCGCCCTGTGGGAGCGGCGGAAGCCGCGATGCCGTTCGATACGTCGCGAACGCCATCCTCCCCGAACCGCTCCTTTTGATGGGGAGGGAATGAAAGTATCGCGCTTTCCGGCGCTCCCACGAAGGCACGCGACAGGATGTTTGATGAGAACGGCGCAGCCGCGACCGGGAGCTAGCGAGTGCGTATCGGAGGCGCGCTTGCAGCAATCCTGCACGAGCAGCAGTCGCTTTTTGCAGGAGCGGCGCAGTATGGGTTATGGCTTTCTTTCGCTCGTACGCGCGTCGCGCAGCAGGCTGAGCGCGAAGCCGCCGACGACTGCGGCCGCAGCGATCAGAACGCCCCACAACAACCAGCGTCGCCACGGCAGCGGTGGCGGTGGCAATGACAACACGGTGGCGCCGCCGCTTTCCTTGCCGACTCCAAGGTGTGCAAGCGCCGGTTGCCAGTCCTTGCCAGATGTTGCACGCAGACCCGCCAGCGCGGCGTCGACCGGATAGTCCGCGCGCCGCGCCCGCGCGCTCCCAACCGCAAGCATGTACGGACCCGCGCCCTCGGCCAGGAACACGAAGCTGTCGGGACGGTAGCCGAGCGTCAATCGGGGCGCCGTCGCGAGCGGCACGGCTGAGTCGAGACGGAACTCGCGCAGGCGCCGTGTGCTGGTCAGATCGATGTCGCTGTTGCGGATCGTTTCATCGCCGGAGCGCAACCGGAATGCATTGATGCGACCCAGCTCGCTCCACACGCTGCCTGATTGGCCCGGTGTGCGTGCCGACAGCGTCAGCGGCGCGAGTGCGTTGTCGTTTGCCAGCTCGATGCGTGCGCTGACGACCGGCAGTGCGGCTGCCAGCGTGTAATCGAAATGCGCGATGCCTGGCGCTTCGGCCTTGCCCGGAGCAACGGCTGCATCTAGCCATACGCGAGTGGGCGCCATGCTGCCGCGTTCGACCGAGTGCGACTGCGCGGTGAGTCCGTCCAGTGCGGCGCCGTCGTCGAGGCGGTGCAGGCGCAGGTATTTTGAGCGCACGCCACCGAGCACGATTTCGTGGCGTTCGAGACGAACGCCATCCTGTTCGAGGACGAGCACGGTTCCGGCGCCGGCACTGCGCCAGCTTTGCAGGTCGTCGCCGGCTTCGACGCTGAAGCGCGCGACGACGCCGGAGGCAGGTGTACGCCAGGTGAGCGCGAGGCTGTCGATCGCGTGATCGACTGCGCTGGCGTCGAGCACCCAGTCGCGTACTTCCGATTTGGCGGTCGCTGCCGATTGCTCGCCCGCGTCGATGCGGCGCAGGCGTCCGTCGGCGTCGCGGTCGATGACCAGACGCAAATCACTCGCGGGTGCGTTGGACGCGGAGGCTGGCAACGCCAGCAGTGGAAGGGCTGCATTTTTCTCGCGTACCGTTGCCAGTGGCTGGCTCGCGATACGCGCGAACGGCACCGGTTGCTGCGCCGCGTTGAATACCTCGATATCGCGCAGCGCCGAATCCTGCACCCAAGCGTAGACGTCCGGTGTCAGCTCGACCCGCCACGCGCCAGTGCTCTGCTGCGCCGTCGTGCCCACATCGATTGGAAACGTGTACGCGTAGTCGGCCGGCGTGTTCGCATGGGCGGCGCTGGCGGCGATCAAGCCACTCAACAGTACTGCGCGCACGTTCATGGCAGTGCTCCATTGGCTGGCACGCGTGGCGGCGCTGGTGCGAAATAGCCGATTACCGTGCACAACAGGCCGTAAGCAATGAACGAGGCGATGCCGAACAGATTGCCGAGGTGGGTGCGATCGACGAGCAGGAGTTTCGCGAGCACAACGCCCATCAACAGCGCCCCAGCCAGCCACAGCATACGATTGCCGCGCCGCGATCCCTGCACCCAGCCGATTACGCCGAGCACGCTCCAGACCACGGTGAGTGATGTCTGTGCAAGATTCGACGACCACAGGTTGTCATCCCAGGGCACGCCGCCGAGATGGTGCACCCCGCGTAAGGTCGCCGCAGTGACAAAGGCAAAGCCAGCAGCGGCAAGCCACATGGATCTGCGCGCGGCCAGCTCGGCAGGCGCATCAGGATCAGCGAGCCAGCGCGCGACGCAGGCGAGTATGCCGATCTGCGCGAGTTCGACCGGATTGAACACAGGAATGAACGGCAACGGCACGCTCGCGCCGGCATGCCACAACAGCATCACAAACGCGATGCCTGCGATCGACGCCTGGCTGATGAGCAGTGCAGGGCGATGCTCGGCGAACCGCGTGGACAGCGGCGGCGCGATCCAGTCCGGGCGTAACAATGAGATCGCCCACGCGGCCAGCACCGGCAGCAGCGTAAATGCCGCATGCCAGCCGGCGCCGAGTTGTGCGTCACCGCTGAACTGGTTGAACGCAAGCGCCAGTGCCAGCGTCCACGTCCACAACCAGCCAATGTGCGCTAAGCCAGAAACTCCCTTGGGGGCTTCGCGCAGGCTGCGCAACGCAAACAATCCGCCGACCGCATACGCGGCGAATGCGGCCAGTCCCCAATGCGCGAATGGACGCGCATCCATCTTGGCGAACGACGCCACCATTGCGATGCCAGTGGCGAGTGTGCAGGCAATCGTCCATGCCAGTGCAGCCGTGCGCATGCGCAGATGCGCGAATGCGGCCAGCGCCGCGGTCAATGCGACGAATCCGAGCAGTGCCTGCGCCTGCAGTTGGTACGGTACGAAGTGATCGATCTCGCGCAGACCAGCGCCCAGCCACCACGCCAGTCCCCACAAGTACAGAAGCAGTGCCAGTTGTGGCCTTGCACCATCGCGGCGGTACAACGCAGCGCTGATAAAGGCAGCGGCCGCGATCAGCAACCCGCTGATGCAGATGCCGTTTGCTATGGGTATCGCGGTCCCGTGGTCACTGACGAGGGCCAGCGCAAACGCGAATGCAAGCGCAGCCAGGGCCTGCAACGCCAGTCCGCTGATGCGAGGCAACAGGCGTTGCTGGCGCAGGCCAAGCCAGACCAGCGCCGCGCCCTCCAGCGCGAACGTGCTCGCAGTGACGCGTGCGCTCAACGCAAGCGGCACTGCCAGTGTCGCGAAGCCCACGCCGAGCACCGCGAACGATTCGCCGAGCACACGCGATCGCGGCATCAGTCGCCACGCGAGCAGCACGTAAACTGCCGCGAGTGCGAGTGCTGAGTACGCGAGTGGCATGCGCGCGCCATCGAGCAGCGCGGCCTGCAGCGCGAACGCGACCAGCGGATTGCCGAATACCAGGGTGCCGTCGACCATGTCGCGCTGGACCGGCTCGCGACGCCACGCGTACAGGATGGGTATCGCCAGGTAGATTGCGAAATACACCAGCAGGAACGGTTCGGTGCTCGCGTACAGCGCGGGCGTGTAGTTGAGCACACCCCATGCAGTGCCGATCGCGAACGTGAAGAAAAAACCGAGCAGATTCAGTGCACGCCATGGCCTGACCCAGGCAATTGCGAAGATCGCGAGGTTGAGCAATGCGTAGTACGAGAACAGCACAACGTGGTTGCCGCTGCCGGTGGAGATCAGGATCGGCGCGGCGAAGCCGGCGAGGATGCCGAGCACCGCCAATGCGAGCGCGTCCTGCAGGACTGCGATGACGCCGACGCCAGCCACCAGGATCAGCAGCAGCGCGAACGCCGCACCGGCGGGCAACAGATGGTAGAGCCGGAACGCGGCGAAGACCGTCAGGATCAGCACGCCGGTCGCGCCGCCCTGCAGGGCGAGGCCAAAGCTGCGCTTGCGCACACGTTCGCGCCAGCCGAACGTGAGTGCCGCGAGCGCAACCAGTGCGACGCCGGCAAGGCGGAACTCGACGGGTAGATGCATCCAGCCTTCGTCGGTCGCGTACTTGAGCAAGGCGGCAACGCCTGCGAAGAGCACCAGCATGCCGACCTTGACCGGCACGTTGCCTTCGCTGAACCAGCGTTTCAGCCATTCGCCCACTCGCTCGATCGGCCCGGGAGCGAGCGACACGGCGACGCGCGGTGATGAAATCGTCGGCTGCGATGGATGCAGCGGCGGCGGTGGAGCGACGGGCATTTCATCGCCGATATGGGAAAGATCGATATCGGCCGCGCGCTCTGGACTGGGTACGGGCACCATCGGGGCGGTCGATGACGCGCTGACCGGTGTGGCAGCCGCGGCGGGACGTGCCATTGCAGTGCGCTTCAACCCATCGATTTCCTTGCGCAACGCATCGATGCGAGTGCCCAGTCCGTGCAGCCGCGCGAAGGCGAAACCGAGCGCAAATCCCCCGAAGAACCCTAGTGCGGCAGTTGCGTCGTTGCCGACGATGGCGCCCACGATGGCACCGATGAGTGCGCTCGCGACGACGATCAGAAACCCCATGCGTTTTCCCCAATGGCAAAGTGGTTTGGTGAGCTGGTCAGTAAATCGTTGCTTCCCCGTGCGGTCGCGTCTTGAAGCGTTTGTGCATCCAAAGGTACTGGCTTGGCGCTTCGCGCACCATGCATTCGATGCACGCGTTGACCCGGGTGGTGTCCGCGAGCGCGTCGGTGCTCGGGAAATTCGCTAATGGAGCCTCGAGCCGGATCGCATAGCCACCATCGTCGCGGCGACGATGGAAGAACGCGATCACCTTCGCCCCCGACAGGCGGGCGAGGTGATGGGTTGCGGTGATCGTCGCTGCGCGCACACCGAAGAACGGTGCGAACACGACGTCCTTGCCACGCATGTCCTGATCCGGCGCATACCAGAGTATGCCGCCGGATTTCAGGTGACGCACGCTCTGGCGCAGTTCGGACTTGGTAAACATCGCATCCGCATAGCGCAGGCGAGCGCGTTTGATCGCCCACTCGAACGCGTCGTCGTCATGCTCACGATACATGCCCGCGATGCGAATATGCTGCGAGACCAGGCGTGCACAAAGTTCCAGATGAGAAAAATGTGCGCCAACCAGCAGCACGCCCTGGCCCGCTGCGCGTGCCGCTTCGAGATGTTCGAGGCCTTCGAAGGACACCGGGATGCGCCCAATCGCGCGCGTGGAGCCCAACCATGCGAGCGCGAATTCGGCGAGCATCGCGCCGGCATCGCGAAAATTCTTCTCGAGCAGGGTCGCACGCTGTGCTGCGCTGAGTTCGGGAAAGCACAGTAGAAGATTGCGCTCGACCACCGCGCGGCGTTCGGGCATGACGCGCGCGGCCAGCCAGCCGAGGCGCAGGCCCATGCCCAGCAGCAACCGGCGCGGCAGCTTCGCCAGCAGCCAGATGCAGACGAGGCCGATCCAGGCGGCCCAGTGACGTGGGCCAAGCAAGGCGAAATGGAAGGGCGGGGCGGTCTGCGGCATTGGCGCAATTGTAGTGGTTGGCACCGCGATCGCGGGCGGTAGGCGTTCCACGATCGTGCATGCGCGTCGCTATACTTCGGCGCCACCCCTGCCGCCGACTCCGGATCGTGTTCCAGCGCTTCATCTATACCCTTACGCTGTACCTGCTGACACCGTTCGTCATCTATCGGTTGACCGCGCGCGGCTTCAAGTACCACGGCTATTTCGCACGTTGGCGCGAGCGCTTCGGATTCTTCGCCGACCCCGGCATAAAGGACAGCATCTGGGTCCATGCGGTTTCTCTCGGCGAGGTCAATGCGGCGGTGCCATTGATCGAGGCGCTGATGCGCCGTTACCAGGGTTCGCAGTTCGTGATCACCACGGTGACGCCGACCGGCTCGGATCGCGTGTTGCAGTTGTTCGGCGACCGCGTGTTTCACGTCTATTTGCCCTACGACCTGACCACGGCGGTCAAGCGCTTCCTCGATCGAGTGCGCCCGCGAATCGCGGTGATCATGGAGACCGAGATCTGGCCAAATTTGTTCATGACCTGCGCCGAACGCGGCATCTCGATCGTTATCGCGAATGCGCGCCTGTCGGAACGTTCATTGCGCGGCTATTGGCCGATCCAGCCGCTGGTGCGCCGCGCGATCCGCTGCGCGAACTTCGTTGCGGCGCAGTCGGTATCGGACGGAGATCGCCTGCGCGCGCTCGGTGCCAGCGAACCGCGACTGGCGGTGGTCGGCAACCTGAAATTTGACATGACGGTACCGGTCGGCCTGCGCGATCGCGGTATTTCGTTTCGCCTGGCGGCGGGCGCCGCGCGACCGGTTTGGATTGCCGCGAGCACGCACGAGGGCGAGGAGTTGATCGTCCTGAAAGCGCACGCAAACGTATTGCGGCGCTTCCCCGATGCCTTGCTGTTGATCGCGCCACGTCATCCAGAGCGGTTCAAACCCATCGCCGCGGCGTGTCGCGCCTACGGATTCAACACTGCGACACGCAGCGAAGAAGGCGGCGCGGATGCGAACAGCCAATGCTTTGTGATCGACTCGATGGGCGAACTGATCGAGTTCTATGCGGCCGCCGACGTCGCGTTTGTCGGCGGCAGCCTGGTGCCTGTCGGTGGTCACAACCTGCTTGAGCCAGCGGCGCTGGCGTGCCCGGTCGTGGTCGGGCCGCACACGTTCAATTTCGCGGAAGTCACCGAGGATCTGGTCAATGCCGGTGCGGTGATCCGCATCAATGATGGCGAAGAGTTGGGTCCGATCGTGGTGCGGCTGCTATCGCGTGACGCCGACCGGCGCGGCATGGGCGAGGCCGCGCACGCAGTCATGGCACGCGAACGCGGCGCGGTCGAGCGCACGATGGTAATCGTCGAGCGCTTGATAGGCGAAGACCGGTGCAGGAATAGGGACTCGTGATTCGGTAGCCCTTGAACGCTGGCACGTTCGTGGGAAATCCACGCACGTGCGTTGCCTATCCCGGTTCGGTTTCCGGATCCGCACTCACTCCAGCAATGCGTTGATCGCTTCCAGGTCCTTGACCTCGATCACGCCGGCGGCTTGTTTGAGTAGCAGGCCGTTCAGTACGAACGTGTGGCGTGCGGCTGAGTAACTGCTTTGCGCCTGCAGCAGGGTTTGTTGGCTGATCAACACGTCGACGATTGTGCGCGTACCGACTTCATAGCCGGCTTGGGTCGCCTCGACCGAACTCTGTGCGGAGACGACCGCCGCTTTGGTTGCTTCGACCTCGCTGGCGCCGGCAATCACCGATCGGAAGTCGTTGCGCGTGGTGGCTTCGACCAAGCGGCGGTTCACTTCGAATTGATCCTGCGCGAAGTCGCGGTTGTGGATCGCCTGGCGCACGACGGACTGGGTGTAGCCACCGCTGAAAATCGGCACGTTCAGGGTGACGGTGGCCGTACTGCCCCAGCGCGGATCGGTGCTTTGGTGGGATGCGCCGCCGTCAAAATTCCTGTCGCCGAACGTCGGCGAGCGCCCGTAGTTGAGCGAGCCGGTAATGGTCGGCAGATGTCCAGCACGGGCGCTATTGATGTTGGCGTCTGCTGCATCGACCTGAAATGCCGATGCACTCAAGTTGGGATTCTGCTTCAGCGCGACCTCCACCCACGCTTTTGGATCGTCCGGTATCGGATGGTCGAGCGGCAAATTTTCGCGCAGTTTGCGGAAATCGCCCGGTTCCTTGTTGGTGAGCTGGCGCACCGCTTCGCGCGCCTGGTCAACCGTGTTCTGGTTCGCGATCACGCTCGCCACCGCTTGGTCATGCTGGGCCTTGGCGTCGTTGACGTCAGTGATGGCGGCGAGGCCGACATCGAAGCGCTGCTGCGCCTGTTCGAGTTGACGGCCGAGCGCTTTCTCGTTTGCTGCGGCGAACTTCAATGCATCCAGTGAGCTGAGCACGTTGAAGTACGCCGTGGCGACCCGGATCAGCAGATTCTGCTGCGCGGCGTCATAGATCGCGGAACCAGCTTCGGCGCTGTAGCGGCTCGATTTCAGTGCGGTCCATTTGCTGATGTCGAGGATGCTCTGGTTCAGTTGCGCGCTGGTCGAACGCGTATATGACGTGGTTCCATATCCGTTGACCTCGATGGTGGCATTCGGATCGGTCGGTTGGCGCGGGTCTGGGATACGCGTGATGCCGTTGTCGCCGCCGTGCGAGCGGCTGAAGCTGACGCTTGCGCCGATTTGCGGCAGCAGTTGCGAACGCGCTTGGTCGACCACCTCGTCGGTCGCGAGCTTGGTCGCCTCGGCGCCGGACAACGTCGGGTCGGACGCGCGCGCTTCCTGGTAAACCTGGATCAGGTCGTCGGCGTGCGCGCTGGATGCGCCAATGACCAGCGCAACGGCCAGAGCCTGCGACAGGGAGCGGATGCGAATCATCGATTTCTTCCTCGAAATACGTGGGTTTGCGGATATCGTGTGTTCAGAGCGTGAAGCGGCGCGGTGGCTCCGCGTTTTTCAGATAGGGAACATCGGTCTCGAACAAGCTTTCCTGCGACCAGTGGGTTTCGTCGACGCGCGTATACACGATCGCCTGCATCGCCGGCGATTCGCCGACGATGGCGAACAATCTGCCGCCCGGTTTAACCCACGCGCGGAAGCGCTCGGGCAACGCATACACCGCGCCACCGACCACGACCGCATCAAACTGTTCGGCGCTCGAGAAATCGGTAATCGCGTCGGCGGTATGGATGTGCACGTTGTCGACGTGTGCCGCGATGAGATTGTTGCGCGCGAGGTCGGCGAGGTCCGCGTGGCGTTCGACGCTGACGACCGAGTTTGCCAGCGACGCGATGCACGCGGTCAGGAAACCGCTGCCGGTGCCGATTTCAAGCACGCGGTCAATTGGGGTCAACAACAGCGCCTGCAGCAGACGACCTTCGATGGTCGGCTTTAACATGACTTCGCCGTGGCCAAGCGGTAATGCCAGATCGGCAAACGCGAGATTGCGATGCTGCACGGGCGCGAAATCCTCGCGGCGCACGCTGGCGAGCATTTCCAGAACGCGCGGATCGAGCACATCCCATGGGCGCACCTGGTTTTCGACCATGTTCTGCCTGGCCAGCTC
>JBDTWV010000050.1:0-9638 GCA_040006495.1 Dokdonella sp. | reverse complement strand
AGCCGTCGAGCGTGACCGACACGTTATCCATCGGCTTCCATGTGAATCCAAGGGTAGCGCTGTTGGATTTTTCCTCTTTCAGATCCGGGATGCCGGCGGCGCGGGCGATCACACCACCGTTCGGGGCGAGTACGACGTCGACTGGCACGCCGCTGATGAAGTCGGTAAATGTTGACGAGAAATAACGTTGCTGCAGCGATGGTGCGCGGAAGCCGGTGCTGACTGAGCCACGCAACAGGAATGCATCATTGACACGGTAAGCGGCGGCGAACTTGCCGATCACGGTCGATCCGAAATCACTGTAGTGCTCGTAGCGCACCGCCTGATCGGTCATCAGCCGATTGGTCCAGTTGGTTTCGATGTCGCCGTAGGCAGCAAAGCTGCTGCGACTCTTGTCGGTTGCATCACCGGGCTGGAAACCCGGGAAGCCCTGGCTGCCCGCATTGCCGCCGCCGGGGCCGTCCGCATCGATGTAGGAGCCCGGTTCGCCCGCAAAGATCTTGTAAGTCTCGTGGCGAAATTCGCCACCGAACGCAATGTTGACGCCGTGCAGCCAATCGCCGAAGAAGCGCGAGAAATCAAGGTTGCTCGTGGCCTGCTCAAACGAAAAGCCGCCCGCATCGAACACACTCGGGCTGATGCCGCGGCCGCCGTTCTCGAGGTCGAGATTCGCGATCGATGCGTTCAGCGTGTGCCGGATCGTATCGATCAATTTGTTGTAGCCGAACGTCTGCGATGCGTCGACGCGCCAGTCGTGAAACATCCACCACACGCCCGCAGTGAAATGACGATCCTGGATGTACGGGTCGATATAGGGCACGAAGCCGCCTGGATACATCGCTGCGGAATTGCGCGAGGGAATATCATCCGAGCCGATACCGCCGCGCGCGAATGCCGCCGAGGACGCATCACGGTTTTGCACGCCGCCATCGAAGTAGAAGTGCGCGCCATCGCCGAACGGAATGTCGCCATTGATATACAGGGTGCCATTCTTGACTGCGGTATCGCCGATCGTGCGCGGATCGCCCGGATCGGCGCGGTTGGAGCGGCCGCGATCGAGGTATTCACCGGTCAGCGCAATCACGCCATCGTTGCCGACCGCGAAGCCGCAATAGCCGGAAGCAAGATAGTTTTCGCCATCGCCGCGTGCGTACTGCCCGTAACCGACCACCGCCTCACACCCCTTGCGTCGTTTCAGCACGATGTTCATGACGCCGGCGATCGCGTCGGAGCCGTACTGCGCAGCGGCGCCGTCGCGCAGGATTTCGACTTGGTCGATCGCGAGCATCGGAATCGTGTTGAGATCGGTGCCGGTGTTGCCGCGGTTGCGCGCGCCGAACAGATTGACCAACGCGGTCGAATGCAGACGTTTGCCGTTGACCAACACCAGGGTCTGGTCGGAACCCAAGCCGCGCAACGCCGCGGAGTCGACCGAATCGGCATTGTCCGCACCGGTCTGACGTCCCGAAGTGAACGATGGCGCGGTGTATTCCAGCGTCTGTGCGAGGTCGAACGATGGGCCTTGCTCGGCAGCTTTCGCCATCGGCAACACGTCGACCGGGACCGCCGTGTCGGTATCGGACGAGCGGTCATAGCGACGTGAACCGAGTACGGTCAATCCTTCGAGTTGGGTGACGCCGTCATCCGGCAACCCCTTGTCCGCTGGTGCGGGCGTCCGCGCAGTGCCGGCGTCCTGCGCCAGCGCCGTCGATCCGGCGCCCAATGAAGCGGTGATTGCAAAGGTCGCGGCAACCAGCTTTGCACCCCAGTTTCGTGCAATGTCCATGAATCACTCCCCTAGTGACGAGCGCGGAGCTTATCCGATCGACCACGCCGTGTGACCGCCCCACGAGGCGGACCGGCGACACTCGTGGCGCACTGGTGTTAATTTGTGGCGAAAATCACGTTTTGAAGAATCGAGCGCGTTGCCGTGATGTTGACCGGACCGGCATCGGCGATCGGGTTGGCCAGCGCAACGTTCCACGGCGGAGGCTTTGCACGCAGGTGGACGCGAGTCCCAAGTCGGGCGACCGGTAGAAAGTCCGCGGGCATGAGCCACGCGATCGCGTGAACGTGATGTCGACGCAGCCGCCCGCCGGGCCGATAAGATCGTCACAGTGTTGAACGCTCTCCCGGGCTACAAGGCGATCGAGATCCTGGCCGCAACCAGCGGCGCGGGAGCATTCCCTGGTCAGGTTCGATTCGGTTCAACGATTGTTTGTTGCAGCTCGGGTACCCTCTGCCATATCGGCTGGACCAGCGATGCGACAACATGGGGCTCACCCTTCCCACGGTGCGCCGCTACAATCGCGGGTTCAATGCGCCTATTCATGCAAACCCAGCCCAGCGGCGCCGATGCGCCGCGCTACTACCAGATCGTGCTGCAGCAAGATCTGCTGGGCGGTTGGATGCTGTTCCGCGAATGGGGCACGCAGGGTGCGCGCGCGAGCAGCAAGCGCGATATGTTTCTCGAACGCGACGCCGCCCTGATCGCGTTTGAGCACGCTCGCGATGCACAACTCAAGCGCGGCTTCCAGGTTATGTTCAGCCAGGGTTTTGACGGACCACGTGCCGGCTAGCACCATCGGCAGTGCCGTTCGCCCTGAACCATCCAAGCGCAAATTCCGCCAAAACGCGTTTCGGCATCGTCCGTCACACCAACACGATCATGGAAACAGACCCGCCCATGCCTACAACCCCACCCGACCATCGCTTCCTGCGCGCGTTGCGGCGTGAACCTGTTGACATGACTCCGATCTGGATCATGCGCCAGGCCGGCCGCTACCTGCCCGAATACCGCGCCACGCGAGCACGCGCCGGTAGCTTCCTTGCGCTGGCGCAGACACCGGAGCTGGCCTGCGAAGTCACCCTGCAACCGCTCGCGCGATTCGCTCTGGATGCCGCAATCCTGTTTTCCGACATCCTGACGATCCCGGACGCAATGGGCCTCGGCCTGCATTTCGTCGATGGCGAAGGCCCGAAGCTTCGCCATCCGCTGCGCAGCGCCGCGGCCATCGAAAGGCTTGGCGTACCCGATCCGGAAACCGAGCTGCGGTGCGCCTGATCCGGCGCGAACTCAACGAGCGCGTGCCATTGATCGGATTTTCCGGCAGCCCATGGACCCTCGCCTGCTACATGATCGAAGGCGAAGGCTCGTCGAGCTTCGCGCGCGCAAAAGCGCTCGCGCTGGACGACCCGAAATTGATGCATCAGCTGCTCGATACGATTGCGCAATCCGTCGCGAGCTACCTCACCGCACAAGCCGCGGCAGGCGCGCAGGCGCTGATGGTGTTCGACACCTGGGGTGGCTTGCTGGCTCCGGCCCAGTTCCGTGAGTTCTCGCTGCGCTACCTCGCAGCCATCGCGAAGCGCGTGAAAGCGCACTCCGCTACCCGCGACGTACCGCTGACCCTGTTCTCCAAAGGCGCCAACGGCCACCTCGAAGCGCTCGCCGATACCGGCTGCGATGCGCTCGGCGTCGACTGGACGATCGACATCGGCGACGCGCGCCGCCGGGTCGGCGACAAGGTCGCATTGCAAGGCAATCTCGACCCGGCCACGCTCGCAGCCTCGCCCGACGCGATCCGCACCGAAGCACGTGCCGTGCTCGATGCGTTCGGCGCGCATCCCGGCCACATCTTCAACCTTGGCCATGGCATCACGCCGGACATCAATCCCGACAATGTCGCCGTGCTGGTCGACGCCGTGCACGAATTCAGCCGTCGCAGCGTCTGAATCAGGTAACGATTTTCCAGCGCACTGCGCACCAGCAACGATTCATGCGGCACGCGCGGCGAGCGCCGCCGCGATCGCGTTGCCGAGCAGCACGCTCGTCAACGGTTTGCGCAGCAGCACATCCATTCCCGCTGTACGAATCTGCGCTTCCTCGTCGCCGAACGCACGTGCCGTAATCGCGACCAGCGGCATGCTCGCGTATTCACTGGAACGGATCAGTCGCGCCAGTTGCAGGCCATCAATGCCGGGCAGGTCGAGATCGAGCAGCGCAATGTCGAAGCGTCGCGCCGCCGAGTCTGTCCCGCGCGCCTTGAGCTCCGCCAGCGCCGCCAAGCCATGTCCAGCGTGCACGGCGCGATGGCCCAGCTGCGCGAGCAATCCACATACGACTTGTGCGATCGTCGAGTCGTCTTCGACCAGCAGTACCTCCAGCGAAGTCGCCCGCAACGCGGGGGCGAGTTCCGCGGCCGGCGCGATGTCCCTGGCACGGGAACCGGTCGCCTCATAAATCGGCAAGTCGACGCTGAATGCGCTGCCTTCACCCGGCGTGCTCGACACCGCGATCGTGCCGCCCATCAGCGCGGCGAGCTCGCGGCAGATCGCGAGGCCGAGACCACTGCCGCCGTGCTGGCGACTCACGCCCTCGGCCTGCTCGAAGCGGTTGAACAGGCGCGCGCACAGGTCCGCGCTCATTCCCGGCCCGGTGTCGACCACGCGGTAGCGCAAGTGACTGGTGCCGGCGCGCAACAACGCCAGGGTCACGCCGCCGCACTCAGTGAATTTCAGCGCGTTGCCGGCGAGGTTGAGCAGGATCTGCTTGATGCGCAGCGCGTCGCCCCAGATTAGCGCCGGCACTTCCGCGCCCACCGTCACCTCGATCGACAGGTGTTTACGTTGCGCCTGTGGTTGTTGCAGCGTGGCAACCTCGCGCAGCAGCGCCGCAGGATCGAAGGGGTGGTCATCGAGTGCCAGTTTGCCGGCATCGATACGCGCAATGTCGAGGCTGTCATTGATCAACCTCAGCAGCAGATGACCGGATTGATGGATCGCGTTCGCGTAGGCCTGCTGGTGCGCGTCGAGCGGCGTACCGAGCAACAGCTCACTCATGCCGAGGACGCCGGTCATCGGGGTGCGGATCTCGTGGCCCAGCGTGGCCAGGAAGGCCGACTTGGCTTCGATCAGGCGTTCGTTGCCGCGGCGGCGCTCCTCGGCCAGCAAGAACGCATGCCGCTGCCGCACGCGCGCGCGCCAGACCTGCAATGCCGCAGCTGCGGCGAGCAGGATACCCAGCGCATACAGCACATACGCGAACGGTGTTGCCCAAGCTGCGGGAGCGACGCGAACGCGCAGGGGCGCAGCGAGTTGCGACCATGCCCCATCGGCATTCGCGGCACGCGCGTGCAACGTGTAGGTGCCGGGCCCCAGTTGCGAATACACGCGTTCACCGCGCTCCGCGTCGACCCAGTCGGGGTCGAAACCTTCGAGCTGGAAGCGGTAGCGATTGGATGCAGAATTGGCGTACGACAATGCACGCAGCTGGATGCGAAGGTCGCGGTCGTCATGGCGCAACTCGATCGGCGCGGCGCTATCAAGTGCCACGCTGTGATTGCCGCGCCGCACATCGAGTTCGGTGATGCGCAGCGGTGGCGGAGGCGTTTCCAACAGAAGCGCCGCGGGATCGAACGCGACCACTCCGCCGAGCGTCCCGCCATACAAGGTTCCATCCGGCGCAACCGCAAGTGCGCCGGGTAGAAACTCCTGGCTTGGCAAACCGTCGCGCGCGTCGAAGCGGCGCACCACGCGTGAACCTCCGTGCAGGCGCCAAAGCCCGCGCGACGAAGTGGCCCATACGCTGCCATCGGCGGAGATCGCGAGCGCATTGGCATTCACCGATGGCCAACCGCTCGCAGCATCGAAATGCTGCTCGGGATAGGCGACTCCCGCATCGATGCGGTAGCGCTCGAGCGCGCCGAGCCGGTCCAGCCAGAGCTTGCCATCCGGCGCGAACGCGAACGCATGGATTGATTCGCGCGCGATCCCGGCCACCGGCACGAAAAGATCCGTTGCGGCATCGTAACGTTCGACGCCGCTTGTTGTGGCGACCCAGGGATGGCCTTGTGGGTCCAGGGCGAGGACGAAGATATCCGCGTCCGCGAGCGTCTTCGCGGCCGGTGTGTAGCGATGCAAGACATGCGGCGGATCGGAACCGATATGAACTACGCCGCCGCCGTGCGCACTGGCCCAGATACTGCCGTCCGGAGCGCGCGCGAGGTTGTCGACGAACCCTTGCGGCAATGCATCCGCGCGAGTCAGATCGACCGGAATATCGATCGCGGCCAGCGTATCGAGGTCATAGCGTTTGAGCCCGCTCTGGAAGCCGACCCAGATCCGGTTCGTGCCATCGGCCAACACCGCGGTCAGGCGTTGTCCGCCGATGTGCAGGCGCTCGCCCCAGCGTTCGATATGACCCGTTGTACGATCGATCCGGTCCAGCCCATCGCTGCCGCTGGCCGCCCAGATTGAACCTGCGGGATCGATGGCGAGTGCCTTGACCCGCGCGCGGGTCAGGCTCGCCGGGTCGCCCGGGATGTGCCGCAATGCGACGAAATTGCGCCAATGCGGCGGCAGCCGCGCAATGCCTCCATCGAACAACGAGAACCAAGTGCCGCCTTCTGCATCCCGCATGATGTCCATCGTGCGCGTGCCCGGATACGCGCCCGGTGCCGCCTCCTCCGCGTTGTAGCGCTTCAGGCCATGCGCATCGAGGCTCGCAACGCCGTTCAAGGTGCCAATCCACAGCCCCGCGTCGCCCGCGCTCGCAAGCGCTGAGACCTTCAACGCTGGCGTTGCGTTCGCGAGCTCGCCTTGATAGTGCAATTGCGCGTCGACCCGGAACAGGCCTTTGCGCGTGCCGACCAGCATGCTGCCGTCGGCGTCGGGCATGAAGGCCATGACGATCGACGCGCCCGCGCGCTCAGCCATCGGCGGAAGTTCGACATGCACGATGCGGCCGTTCGCATCGCGCACATCGAGGCCCTCATCGGTGCCGATCCAGAGCCGGTTCTGCGCATCGGCATGCAACGCGTACACGGTGCTCGAGCGCAGGCTGGCGGGATCCTCGGCGTCGTGGTCGACATGCGCGAAGCTGCCATCGGGCTGCAGTCGATTGAGCCCGCCCAGATAGGTGCCGACCCAGATATCACCCGCATTGTCCTGAGCGAGCGAGAACAGGTCATCGCTGCCGAGCGTGCCGATCGCATTGGGCTGGTGACGCCAATGCGTAAAGCGCTTGCCGTCCGCCTCAAGCCGGTTCAAACCGGAGCCTTCGCCTCCGCACCAGAGCGTGCCGCTACGGTCGATCAGCAAGGTTGATACGTCGTTCGATGCGAGCGAGCTTGGGTTCGCCGGATCGTGCCGGAACACACGGAAGCCAACCCCGTCATAGCGCGCGAGGCCATCCTGCGTGCCGATCCAGACGAAGCCGTGCGAATCTTGCAGGGTCTTGTAGACCACGCTCGAGGGCAGGCCCTCGGCGACTGTCATCGGCACGAATTGAGGGGGCGCCGGCGGCGGCCCCGCAGTCGCCACGGTCATCAATCCCAGCAATGACAACGCCAGCAATCTACGCATGCGCACCTCCCCTGCGCCGATACTGCCACGCCTGCGCACTGCGTTGAAGGAGCAGCAGCGGCGTGGCAGCACCCGTAACGGTGTTGTTTCCGTCGCAGCAACATCTCCGCTGCCACCAATCGACCCAGCAGGCGTCGCGCCAAACACGCGATTCCTGCCGAACAATGCCTTTAGAATCGTGGCCATGCCGCAAACCCGCCTTCCACTCCGCCTGATCTTCCTCGCCGCGATCGCCATCGGCGCGGCCCTGCTGCTCGGCCTCGTCGTGGCGACGTTGAACAACCTGTTGGAGTTCTACCAGCGCGTCGCCGCATTGCCCCTGTGGTTGCGCGCACCCTTGGTGGTTGCCGGCACCGTGCTGCTCGGTACACTGCTCTGGCTGCTATGGCGCATTGCGCGACCGGCGCGCACATCGTCGCTGACTGCGCCAATTCCGGTTTCGCGCACCGACGTCGACACGCGCATCGAGCACTTGCGCGAACGCAACGCGGAGACGGCGGCGCTCGAAGCAGAACTCGCCGAACTCGACCATCGCCGCTCAACCGGCGAGGTCTATGTCGCGCTGTTCGGCGAGATCTCGACCGGAAAATCCAGCCTTATCCACGCGCTCGCGCCGGAGGCTGCACCCGACATTGACGTACGTGGCGGCACCACTCGCCAGGTCACGCAGCATCGCGGTCGCCTGCGCGACGGCCGCGAACTGATCCTCGCCGACGTCCCCGGCAGCGGCGAAGTCGACGGCGCGGTGCACGAACAGCTCGCGCGCGACGAGGCGTTGCGCGCGCACGTCGTTGTCTATCTGACCGCCGCCGACCTGACCCGCGCACAGGATGTAGAACTCACTTGGCTCTGCCAGTTCGGTAAACCGATCGTGCTGGCGTTGAACAAAGTGGATCTCTACGCCGACGATGATCGCATGCAACTGCTGCAACGCTTCGAGCAACGCTACGCGAACCGCACGCGGACGATCGTCGCGATCAGCGCCGGCGGCAGCGAACGCTACGAACGCACGCTCGCGGATGGCCGCCGCGAGCGCGTCGAGCGTGAACGCATGCCGCAGATCGATGCGCTGCTCGATGCGCTCGAGGGCCTGACCGCGCCAGGCGCCAATATCCTCGAACCGGCGCGTGAAGCGGCCGTGCTCGCCGAAGTCAGCCGCCGTGGCGACGAACTCGCACGCTCGACTGCGGCGCGCGAATCCGCGCAAACGGTGACCAAGTACACACGTCGCGCGATTGTCGGCGCGATGGCCGCCGTCGTGCCCGGCAGCGACATTCTGATCCAGGGTGCACTCGGCACCGGCTTGGTGCGCGAACTCGCGCGCATTCACGGCGTCGCGGTACGCGAACTCGATGTTGAGGCGCTGCTTTCGCGACTGGGACTCACGGTGCGCAACACCAGCGCGATCGTGCTCGCGATTGCCGGAAATGCCATGAAGGCGTTTCCCGGACTCGGCACGCTCGGCGGCGGCGTGCTGCACGCGATCGCGTACGGGTTGGTATTCGACAGCCTGGGCCACGCGTTGTCGGCAACCCTCGCCGAGCGTTCGACGCTCGACGCGGCGGATGTCGAGACGCGGGTGCGCGCGCTGCTCGCCGAGCCGCAGCGCGAGCGCGTCGAACGCGTCGCGCGCCTCGCGCTGGAGTCGGTGCGTGGCAAGGTGCGCGACGACGCGGGTTGATCGTGAACAGGCGATCAGCGCGTCGCCACACCGCGGCTTACGGCAAGTGGGCGCCCGCGGTCGAAGAACGCTCCGGTGCGGGGTGCTTCGGATCGAACGACGCAGCGATGTTGTGGGCGAGGAACGCGATCACCTTGTCAAAGAGATCTTCGGTGTTCTTCTCGCCATAGAACCCGTGGCCCTCGGTGCGTTGATACAGCCATTCGTGCTCGACATGCGCCTTGTTCAGCGCCGCGTGCAGGCTCTCGCCCTGGATCGGCGGCACGCGCGTGTCCTGACCGCCGACAATCAGCATCACCTTGGCTTTCAGGCGATCGAGGTGCGCAATTGGCGAGCGGTCCCAGAGCACGTTCTGGTCTTCACCGAGCACCATCTTCAGGTAGTTGTCTCCGAACACCGACTGCGGAATGTCGCCGCGCGTATACATCAGGCGCAGGTCATAGACACCGACGTAGCCGATGGCGCAGCGGTAGAGATCCGGCTCCTTTACCGCCCCTTCAAGGGCTGAGTAACCGCCGTAGCTGCCGCCGAAGATGCAGACACGCTTCGGATCGGCGACGCCCTGCGCGATTGCCCACCGCGTTGCGTCGGT
>JBDTWV010000049.1:0-9864 GCA_040006495.1 Dokdonella sp. | reverse complement strand
TGTAGTTACGACAAGGAAATAGCCATCCAGACATATAGACGGCTATTGACTACGCATTATATGGCCGATAGAGTACGCCGACTGCTCATCAAGACCGGCTGAGGGACAGGCCCTTTGACGCCGGGGCAACCGGCGGGATTCATCTCCCGCAATGGTGCCAACTCCCGCGGGGACGCGCATGTGCGCGGTCCACCGAGAGATGAGTTGCAATGCCGTCCACGCACTCGCGTTGGCGCGGCGCTGCAATCCGTTTCCGGTTTCCTTGGGGCCCTGCGAGCGCACCGGAGAACCGAAGTGACTTTCCAGATCGAATCCCATGCCGCGACCGCGGAGACCTTCGCGGTCACTACCATCTACGTCGATCACCTCGGGCAGGCCGCCGATGGTTCAGGCGAACGCATCATTCACGTGCGGCCGAAACATGCCGAGGGTATGCGTGACGTTTGCGTGAAGTTCGCACTGTATGGCACGCCGCACGCGCCTGTCGTCATCGTGCAAGGAGGCATTTCCGCCAATCGTTACGCGGCCTCGACCAGCGATGGCGAACCTGGATGGTGGAGCGCACTGGTCGGGTCCGGTCGCGCGATCGACACCGATCGCTTCAGCGTGCTCTCGATCGACTGGCTGGACTGCGGTGACATCGCACCGGCATGTGCGGTGGGCAGCGAGGATCAAGCCGATGCGCTCGCTGCATTGCTGGTCGCGTTGGACATTGGTCGTGTGCATGCGTTTGTCGGTGCGTCGTATGGCGCTATGGTCGGACTCGCCTTCGCGTCGCGTTACCCGCAACGGTTGGGCCGCCTGGTTGCTATCGCTGGCGCACATCGTGCGCATCCGCTAAGCATTGCGCTGCGCAACCTGCAGCGAGAAACCGTGCGCCTCGGTGACCGCCTCGGTGACCCACGCGCAGGCCTCGATCTGGCGCGCCGCTTGGCCATGACCACCTATCGAGGTGAGCGTGAGTTCAACGAACGCTGCAGCGCGGCGCCCACGTTGGTCGATGGTCGCTATCGCTTCTCCGAGGAGAACTGGTTGGCAGCTGCCGGCGCGCGCTTCGCGGAGCGCTTCAGCGTCGCGCGTTTCCTTGCGCTCTCCGAATCAATTGACCTGCACGCCATCGCGCCGGAAGACGTGCACGTGCCGACCACGTTGATCGGCATTGCGTCTGATCGCGTGGTGCCGCTCGCGGATCTTTGCGAACTGCAGCGCCGTTGCGGCGCAGCTACGGAACTACATGTCATCGACTCGCGCTACGGGCATGACGCCTTCCTCAAGGAGGAGGCGAAGATCGGCGCGCTCGTGCATGAAACCCTCAACACAACTGGAGTAAGTGCATGAGCACGTCAGCCTCTACGCGCGCTGTGCGTGCCGGCATCGAATCAGACACCCAGCATGGCGCGGTCGTGCCGCCCCTGCACCTGAGCACCAATTACACGTTCGAGGGATTCGGGCGCAAGCGGCACTATGACTATTCGCGCAGCGGCAATCCGACTCGCGATCAACTCGGGTCCGCGCTGGCTGATCTCGAAGAGGGCGCCGGAGCGGTGATTACGGCGAGCGGCATGGCGGCGGTTGCGCTGGTGCTTGAACTGGTGCCGAGCGGAGGTCTCGTCCTTGCTTCACACGACTGCTACGGCGGCACCTGGCGCCTGCTCGATGCGTGGGAAAAAAAGGGCCGCTTCCGCGTCGTGTTTTCCGATCTCACTGATCCCACGAAATTCGCGGAGGCGCTCGCGCACAAGCCTGACCTGGTCTGGGTGGAGACGCCGTCCAACCCGTTGCTGCGGATCACCGACGTGCGCCGTGTCGCGCAGGCCGCGCGTGCGATCGGCGCGCGTTGTGTCGTCGACAACACGTTCCTGTCACCGGCCCTGCAGCGGCCGTTGACGCTCGGAGCCGACATCGTCGTGCATTCGACGACGAAGTACATCAACGGGCATAGCGACGTGGTGGGCGGCGCGGTCATTGCGAAAGATGCCGACACCGCACAGGAACTGAAATGGTGGGCCAATTGTCTCGGCCTCACCGGTGCGCCGTTCGACAGTTTCCTGACCTTGCGCGGGTTGCGCACGCTGGTGCCGCGTCTGCGCTCGCATGAGGAAAATGCCGCGCGTGTGGCCGCCCTGCTGGATGGTCACGCGGCGGTCAAGCGGGTCTACTGGCCCGGGCTTGCGAGCCACCCCGGCCACGCGCTGGCTGCCCAGCAGCAGGAGGGATTCGGTGCGATGCTCAGTTTCGAACTCGATGGCGACGCCGATGTGGTCGAGGCATTCCTGGAGGGACTCGAATACTTCTCGCTCGCCGAATCGCTGGGTGGCGTGGAAAGTCTTATCGCCCATCCGGCGACGATGACACATGCAGCCATGTCTCCGGAGGCTCGCCACACGGCGGGCATCAGCGAGTCGTTGCTGCGCGTCTCGGTCGGCATCGAGGATGGTGCGGATCTTTGTGCCGACCTCGACGCCGCGCTCGAACGCGCGCTCGCTTGTCCCCGTCGGCGCAAGGTGTGCGCATGAGCGCACTGCCGACGTTTGTCGCGCGCAGTGGTGGCACCACAATCGTCCTGCTGGGTACCGGGGTTGTCGGTGGCGCACTACTGCGCTTGCTGGCCACCGCAGCGGCGAACGGCGTGAATCTGGTGGGCGCCGCGAACTCGACGCGCCAGATCGCCAATCCGCGTGGTTTCGTCGTCGGTCACGTTGCTGCATCACTGCGCACTTCGGCGGCACTACGCGATGATGCCGCGCTGCTGGCTGTACTTGATGCAAGCGGCGCTGAACACCGGGTCATTGTTGATGCGACCGCATCGGATCAGACCGCCGCGCACCACCCAGCGTGGCTTGCAGCCGGCTATCACGTGGTCAGCGCGAACAAGGCGGCCAGCGGCGGCGCACTCGCAACATGGTCGAGTTTGCGTCAAGCCTGTGCGCAGGGAGCCGTTGGCTATGGCGATGCTGCGACGGTTGGCGCCGGCCTGCCGGTGCTGTCGACGTTGCGCCGATTACGCGGATGCGGTGATCGGTTGCTGGCCCTTGAAGGCGTGTTCTCGGGATCACTGTCGTGGCTGTTCAACCACTTCGACGGCAGGCGGCCGTTTTCGACCCTGGTGCGCGAGGCGCATGCGCTTGGCTACACCGAACCCGATCCGCGCATCGACCTTGGCGGCGCGGATGTTGCGCGCAAGCTGTTGATCCTTGCGCGCAGCGCAGGTCATGCGCTGGAGGCAGACCAGGTCGACATTGCAAGTCTGGTACCGGAACCTCTGCGCGGAATCGACGCGGCAACTTTTCTCGAACGGGCAGGAGAGCTCGATGCGGCGTTGGAAGCGCGCCGTGCCAAAGCGGAAGAGGCAGGCTGCGTACTGCGTTTCCTGGCCCGGCTCGGCGAGCACGGGCATGCGCGCGTCGGGCTATCCGAAGTCGCGCCGACGCACCCGGCCGCGCGACTCAGTGGCACCGACAATCTATTCGCTTTGACGACCGCGCGCTATCGCAATCAACCCCTGGTGGTGCAGGGACCGGGTGCCGGCCCCGAGGTCACCGCGCAAGCGTTGCTCGGCGATCTGCTGTCGCTGCGTGAACGCATCGCACCTTCCGGCGCTCCCACATAAATCGAGTCGTGCAGCGTTAGCGCATCGATGCTTGGTAGGAGCGGCTGCAGCCGCGATGCTTTTCGGGAGGATCAAATCAGCGATCGGTCGGCGCGAATGCATCGCGCCTTCCGGCGCTCCACAAAAGCGAGTCCAGCAGTGGTAGGGCATCGATGCTTGGTGGGAGCGGCGGCAGCCGCGACGCTTTTCAGCTGGATCACGTCGCCGGTCGAGCGTCGCGAGCACATCGCACGTTCGGTGCTTTGGTGCGTAACGAGATGCGCGACTATTGCTTGCGGATCTCGATGTCGCCGCTGAAGGTTTCGATCTTGACCTGGCCAGTGCCGGCGCCATTTCTCGCTTCGAGGCTGCTGCCGGGGCCGTGATCGGGTTCCTTCACCGTGCCGAAGTCGGTGCGGATGCTGCCGCTGAAACTCGACGCGCGCAGACGTGTCGGCGCATCTGCGGGCAGGAAAAGATGCACGTCGCCGCTCATGGTCTGGACGTCGACGCGCGCGTTGTCGACCGGCTGGCCGTGCAGGCTGATATCGCCGGATACCGTGCCCACGTTGAGCTCGCGATAGTTGCCGCTTTCCGCGTCGATGTCGCCGGAAACGCTATCGAACTTGATCTGGCCACCGAGGCCGCGTGCGCGGATGTTGCCGGAGACGGTTTCCAGATGCGCGTGATCCGCGGTTCCGGTCAGATCGATGTTGCCGCTGACCGTGTCGAGTTCGATGTCTTCGGCAGTGCTGTCGAGGCGCAGCTTGCCGCTGACGCTGTCGACCCCGAGACTGCGACCGGCGACGCCGGACAGGTTCACATCGGCGCTGACCACCTCGATTTTCATCTCGGCCGATTTGGGTACCTTGACCTCGAGCGTGGTGTCACCCATGCGCGTGTCGGCGCCCCAGCTGAACCAGCCCTGCTTGTCCGGCGGCTGCACCTTGATTGTCAGATGGTCGGCGCCGCCTTCGACGGCGAGTCCTTTCGCGCCATCGCCGAGCATGCCACTGATCGCGACCTCGGCCTTGTCCCAACCGATGACGGTGACCGAGCCCTTGATGTTCGATACATCGATGCGTGCGTGAGCGTTGACCGCTCGGGTTTGACTGATCGGCGTGCCGGCGAATACATCCCCGGCAGCCAGCAACGCGATCAGCAGCAGTGGGATCGATTGGCATTTCATTGGGTGTGCTCCAGGCATCAACCGGCGCGCGCGCCATAGCGGTCGAGTTTCAAGCGACGTGCATTCGTGCGATTGAGCAGGCCGACCAGGAACACCGCGTCGGGGCGCTGGTCGAGTGCTTGTTCAAGTTCTGCATGCGCAGCATCGAGTACGACGGCCGCACCGACCAGACGCGGATCGCCACCGCGCATGCGCGCGAGTTCCCGAGGATCGAGCGATGATCGTGCTTGGGGCTGCGTCGCCGCAATGTCGCGCGTAGCGGTGTATTGGTGCAGGCCAAACACCAAGGTGCCTACGACCACCGCGAGCAGCAGGCTGGCCGCCGCCGCGAGCGGCAGCCAATGCTGGCGCCGCTGCACGATCGGGGTCGCGGCATTGACGTCGAGGCGCGGCCCGATCGCCGCCCAAAGATCGGTCCGGGGCTGGCGCGGCGTATTCAACTGGCACAGGCGGCGCTGGATTTCAAAGTCCGTCATGCCTGTTCTCCGAGCATTTTGCGTAGCAAACCGCGCGCCCGATGCAATTGCGCTTTTGACGAACCGACCGCCATGCCCAGCTCGCGGCCGATTTCCTCGTGTTTCCAACCCTCGACATCATGCAGTACCAGCACTGCGCGTGCGCGCGGCGGCAGCTTAGCGACTGCCTGTTCGAGATCGGCGCGTTCGCCGGCGCAAAACGGCGTGACGGGATCGAATGCTGCTTCCAGGACGTCGTTCTCGACCGTGTCTTCCGGATCGCGTGTGCGAAGATCCATCAACGCGACATTGACCGCGAGGCGGTGCAGCCAGGTCGTGAACGCGCTCTCGAAGCGAAAGCTGCCGAGTTTCTGCCAGGCGCGTACGAATGCTTCCTGGGTCAGTTCCTCGGCGCGCGCCTCGTTCATGCCGCTGAGTCGCCATACCGCGCCGTGTACGCGTCCGCAATGACGCCGATACAGCGTCTCGAACGAACGCATGTCGCCGGCCGCCGCGCGCCGAACCAGATCGGCGTCGGCAGATTCGGCGACTTCGATCGGTGGCGCGTGGGTCATTGGCAGGGGCATGGCAAGGCAGGCGTTCATCTTGCCAGCTTGGATGCGCGCGGGCCGCATTGGGTTTAGAGCGTGCCACGCTTCACACCATCGCCACTCAACCCTCCGCTAGAAGGGGAGCGCCAAACCAGACGCCGCGCGACTGGGTATGTCGTGTGGTTTGGCTTGGAAGCCCTCCCTTCAAGGGCAGGGTTGGGTGGCGATAGGTTTGCTGATCGATGCAAACGCGAATCCGAGGGATCCCGCCTTAGCCGCCCACGGCGGCGCGAGCTGGTGCGTCCTCTTGCGCTAGTGCCTCGGCGACGCGCTGTTGCTCTGCCTTCAATACGGCAGGCGTGTGACTGCCAAACGAGTCGAGGTATTTGCCGATGTCGGCGACTTCGGCACGCCAGCCGACCGGGTCGACATGGAGCAATTCGTCGAGCGCGGCGTCGTCGATGGCGAGGCCATCCAGATGCAGGTCGCGTTGGCCCGGCACGAAGCCGATCGGTGTTTCCTCCGCACCGGCGTCACCCTTGCAGCGATCGATGATCCATTCGAGCACGCGCAGATTGTCGCCAAACCCTGGCCACAGAAACTTGCCGTTCGCGCCTTTGCGGAACCAGTTGACGTGAAAAATCTTCGGTAGTTTCGCCCCGGGTTTGTCGAATGACAGCCAGTGCGCGAAGTAGTCGCCGTAGTTGTAGCCACAGAATGGTTTCATCGCCATCGAATCACGGCGCAACACGCCGACTGTGCCGGTCGCGGCGGCTGTCGTTTCCGACCCCATCGCTGCTCCGATCAGTACGCCATGCGCCCAGTCGCGTGCCTCGAACACCAGTGGGATCAGCGACGGGCGGCGGCCACCGAACACAATGGCCGAAATCGGTACGCCCTGCGCGGCTTCCGCCTGCAGCGACCAGCTTGGACATTGCCTCGCAGCCACGGTGAATCGGGAATTTGGATGCGCGGCCGGACCATTGGCCGGGTCATAGGGCCGGCCCTGCCAGTCGGTGACCGGCGTGCCAGGCAGTCCTTCCCACCATGGCTGGTTGTCAGCGGTGAGCGCGACGTTGGTGAAGATCGTGTCGTGCTGGATGGTCGCCAGCGCATTTGGATTCGTGGTCTTGCTGGTGCCGGGTGCGACGCCGAAGTAGCCCGCTTCCGGATTGATTGCCCACAGCCGCCCTTCGGCTCCCGGCGTCATCCAGCAGATATCGTCGCCGACTGTCCACACTTTCCAGCCCGCCTCGAGATAGCCTTTCGGCGGGATCAGCATCGAGAGATTGGTCTTGCCACACGCCGACGGGAATGCGGCGGCGACGTAATGCGTCTCACCTTGTGGATTCTCGATGCCGACGATCAGCATGTGCTCTGCGAGCCAGCCCTCGCTCTTCGCTTGCCAGCTCGCGATGCGCAATGCGTGACATTTCTTGCCAAGCAGGGCGTTGCCGCCGTAGCCGGAACCATACGATTTGATCGCCAGTTCTTCGGGGAAATGCATGATGAAACGGCGCTCGGGATCGAGTTCGCCGACCGAATGCAGACCCTTGACGAACGTCCCCTCGCGCTCGATGCGAGCCAGTGCAGGCGCGCCCATGCGCGTCATGATGCGCATGTTCGCGACGACATACGGGCTGTCGGTGATCTCGACGCCGCAGCGCGAAATCGGCGAATCGATCGGTCCCATGCAATATGGAATCACGTACAGCGTGCGACCCTTCATGCATCCGGCGAACAATGCGTCGATCTTTTTGTGCGCCTGCGCCGGCTCCATCCAATGGTTGTTCGGACCGGCGTCGTCCTGATTCCTGGTGCAGATCAGGGTCAGGTGCTCGACGCGCGCCACATCCTTCGGATTTGAGCGGTGCAAGTAGCAGTTTGGATGCGTTTGCGGGTTCAGCGCGATCAAAGTGCCGTCAACCAACATCTGCCGGGTCAAGACGTCACTTTCGTCATCGGATCCATCACACCAGTGGATGGTGTCGGGTTCGGTCAGGCGGGCGACTTCGTCGACCCAGCGGTTCAGGACATCAAGTTGGCTGGGCATGGCGTGACAGCGCGGTGGCGCCGTGAAATAAGAAGGGACAGCGACGTTAGCGGCGCGTTGGAGGCTTTGCAAGGCGTGGCGCCGCATGCGGCAAAGTGCCGCTTCAGTGCGGTATCAGGATCTCGATGAAGTCGCGGATATACGCCTCGAATTCGTCGTGGTTCATGCGCGGCTGCGCGATCGGTGCCAACTGGACGAAGCCGACGTAGGCTGAGTAGGCGAGGCGCGCGCGGTTCGCCGCGGTGGCATCGTCGAAACCTGCTTGGCGGAATGCGTTGGTGACGAACTCGATGCGGCGCTGCGAGACGCGTTCGATCACCGGCCCTATCAGAGGCTGGTCGAGCGCCCTGAGCAGGGCAGCGAATACGGCATGCGAGGGTCGTCTGTAGCTGACTTGGCGGATCAGCTCACGCACACGTTCGCGTGGATCACTGACCGCCTCGATGGGTGTGAGCACGTCGCTATCGTCGCTGCGTTCCCATCGTTCAAGCGCGGCCTTGAGCAACGCATCGCGTGTTGCGAAATGCCAGTAGAAACTGCCCTTCGTCACGCCGAGCCGGCGCGCCAGTGGCTCGACGGCAACCGCGGCAACGCCACTCTCGGCGAGGAGATCGAGCGCGGCCTGCTCCCACGCCGCCGCCGACAGACGGCTTTTGGGGACGGGTTTCGACGTGAGCGCGGGCATCGTGCGAGTGTGCCGGAGCACCGTCTCAATTGGAAGTCTGCTCATTACTGGCGCATGCCATATCTCCATTTACATCAATGAGATAGTTTCCATACGCATGCGTATTGACAGGCTCACGACGGGTGACCGATACTTGCTCGGGTAGCGTTCCCGCGTTCCGTGTCCAGTTCAGTGGCACGGACTTGAACCGGTTTCCGGCAAGGAGTCATACCCGTGATTGCTGTCCTTCCCTTTTTCGCCGCCCTGATTGTCTCGCTGGCTTGCGCATACCTGCGCATCGGCTTGCGTCCATGGACGATCGCCACTGCGCTCGTGATCGTCGCGACCGGCTACGTCGCTGGCGCCTCAACGCTTGCGATTGCGGTGCCGCTCGTAGTGTTGGCGTTGTTCGCAGGACCACTCAACCTGGTCGACTTCCGCCGCCGCAAGATCAGCGCGCCGCTGCTGACAGCGTTCCAGAAAGTCACGCCGCAATTGTCCGACACCGAGCAGGTCGCACTCGACGCTGGCACCGTCGGTTTCGAGGGCGAGCTGTTCAGCGGCAAGCCGGACTGGTCGAAGCTGCTGAAATTGCCGAAGCCGGAATTGTCGGTCGAGGAACAGGCATTCCTCGACGGCCCGGTCGAAGAACTCTGCGCGATGGTCGACGATTGGCAGATCTGCCATGAACTGGCCGACCTGCCACCCGAGATGTGGGCGTTCCTCAAGACCCACAAATTCTTCGGCATGATCATCCCAAAGGAATATGGCGGCCTTGGTTTCTCGGCGCTCGCGCACTCCGCGGTGCTGCAGAAGATGGCCGGCATGTCGACGACGCTGTGTTCAACCGTCGCGGTACCGAACTCGCTCGGTCCAGGCGAACTGCTCGTTCACTACGGCACGCAGGAACAAAAAGACTACTACCTGCCGCGTCTCGCTGATGGTCGCGAGATTCCGTGCTTCGCTTTGACCGGTCCGTATGCGGGCTCCGACGCGACTTCAATTCCTGATTACGGCATCGTCTGCAAGGGCGAATGGGAAGGTGCCAACGTAATCGGCGTGCGCCTGACCTTCGACAAGCGCTACATCACGCTGGCGCCGGTTGCGACCCTCGTCGGCCTCGCTTTCCGCATGCACGATCCGGAACACCTGCTCGGGGACAAGCCCGATCTCGGCATCACGCTTGCGCTATTGCCACGCGATACCGCTGGGCTTGAGATCGGGCGCCGCCATTTCCCGATGAACATTCCGTTCCAGAACGGTCCGGTGCGCGGCAAGGACGTGTTCGTGCCGCTTGCGCAGTTGATCGGTGGACCGGACATGGCCGGCAGCGGTTGGCGCATGCTGGTCGAATGCCTGTCGG
>JBDTWV010000048.1:0-9921 GCA_040006495.1 Dokdonella sp. | reverse complement strand
TGGTCGACCATGTTGGCAAGCGCGTATTCCCGGACTGGATGCAGATCGTCGAACGCCCACGCATCCCGCGCGGCCACGGTTCCACCGCGTTCGACTCCGAAGGCGTTGCCACGCGTGACTCGGATCTGGTCACCGATGGCGTGGTCGCGCGCTACATCCTTGGCAGCTATTCCGCGCGCAAATTGGGCCTGCAATCGACGGGAAACGCGGGCGGCATCCACAACGTCTTGGTCAAGCCGGGCGATGATGATTTCGCGGCGATGCTCAAACGCATGCACACCGGGCTGCTCGTCACCGAACTGATGGGGCAGGGCGTGTCGCTGCTCACCGGCGACTATTCGCGCGGTGCCAGTGGGTTTTGGGTCGAGAATGGCGAAATTGTGTATCCGGTGGAGGAAATCACGATCGCTGCCAACCTGCGCGACATGTTCGCCAACATCGCCGCGGTCGGCAGCGATGTGGATCCACGCTCGCACATCCTGTGCGGATCGATCCTGCTTGAGCGCATGATGATCGCTGGCGAATAGGCTCCTGGCCCCCTCAAGTCCAACACGCTCCGGAGGCATGACGTTCCGCGCTTGACAGCCGAGCCGCCGCAAGAAAAAGTGTACCTGCCACCCAACGGAGAAAATTCATGAGCGAGAACGACAACCAGTTGCCGCCGAGCCCTCCGACGTCATCGGATCCCGTGCCTCCGACTTTGCCGAAGGCTGCCCAGCCCGAAACACAGTCCAGTGACGAGCGCCTGTGGGCACTGATCGGTCACCTGTCCGCATTCAGCGCATTCATCACCGGTATCGGCTGCATCGTAGGCCCACTGATCGTGTGGCTGATCAAGCGCGATACGCTGCCGTTCGCCGCCGATCAGGCCAAGGAAGCGCTGAATTTCAATATCACGCTGGCGATCGCCGTCGTGGCGCTGGTCATTTTCACGATCATCACGCTCGGCATCGGCGTCCTCATCGCATGGCCGATCGGGGCAATCTTGTTCATAGGCTGGATCGTGCTGACGATCATCGCCGCGATCAAGGCGAATGAGGGCGTCGCGTACCGTTATCCGTTCACGCTGCGGTTGGTGAAGTAGCCCCGGACATCGACGCGCGGCTTCGCTTCGGCGAAGCCGCCTGGTGTCGTGATTGGGGTTGATGCAGCGCGCGAGTGTCTAGATTCGCGAGTGTGATTCAGTTGGCGCGCGCGGCGACGAAGTAGGCCAGGTCACGCAGTGCCTTCGTGCCCGCGCCGAGTGGTTCCAGTACATCGAGTGCGGCTGCGGTCAGCCTGGCGAGTTCGGCGCGCGACGCATCAATGCCGAGGATCGTGGGATAGGTGGGTTTGCCAGCCGCCGCATCCTTGCCGGCGGTCTTGCCGAGTTGGGAGGTTTCGGCTTCGATATCGAGCAGGTCGTCGCGGATCTGGAACGCCAGACCGATCGAATGGCCATAGGTTTCCAGTGCAGCCAGCGCGGATGCATCTGTACAGCGCCCGGCGAGTGCACCGAGGCGCACCGACGCGCGGATCAGGGCACCAGTCTTGTACACGTGCATGCGCTCCAGCTCGCCCGCGTCTAGCGTCTTGCCGACGGCAGCGAGGTCGAATGCCTGGCCGCCGGCCATACCGTGCGAACCGCAAGCGACGCTGAGTGTGCGCAGCATGTCCAGACGCGTCGCGGCATCCACGCCGAGCGCAGGATCATTGGCGAGCACTTCGAATGCGAGCGCCTGCAACGCGTCGCCGGCGAGGATCGCCATCGCCTCGCCGAACACGATGTGGCAGGTCGGGCGGCCGCGGCGCAGCGAGTCGTCGTCCATCGCCGGGAGATCGTCATGCACCAGCGAGTAGGCATGGATGATTTCGACCGCGGCGGCAACAGCATCGAGCTTTTCCGCGGTGGCACCGAACACCGCGCCGGTGGCATACACCAGCAACGGACGCAGGCGCTTGCCGCCGCCGAGTACCGCGTAGCGCATCGCCCGGTGCAGTTCGAGTGGGGGTTGGTCGTCGTTTGGAAGGACGCGTGCGAGTGCGGCATCGGCGCGAACAGACAGCGCGAGAAGTTCGGGAGGCAAGTCGCTCACGCTGTTTCGCTGCGCATGGGTTGGCATGTCGAATGGGGGAGCGGAATAACTATCGATCAGAAGTGCGGCCACCGATGGGCGCTTCCCGATTTTGCAATCAGGGATGATCGCAAACGCTACGGCGTGTCAGGATCGAACGGTCGCGCCGATTCGGGCACGGCTGGATCGAGCAATTCGTTGACCCGCAGTTTCGCCTGGTCGAGTGCGCTCTGGCAGTTGCGGTACAGCGCAATGCCGCGTTCGAACGATTGCAGGGAATCGTCGAGGCTGAGTTCGCCGTGCTCCATGCGCACGACGAGCTGTTCGAGTTCGTCCAACGACTTCTCGAATTCGGTGACTTGCGAGGTTGGAGCGGCAGCCTTGGGCATGGGTGCGAAAACTAGCTCAGCTGGCTTGCAAGATCAAATGCTGCGGCGCCGGGCGGTCGTGATCCGAACCGGCTCGAATCCATTCGATATGTGCGTCATGTGCATCGAACAGATGCGTCCCAGCCTCGCTCAACCACAGGTCCGCGACCGCAAGCAGGTTTCCATCCGGCGAAAACACAAGCGGCAGGCGGCCTCGCTGCCACGGCGGGATGCCGGCTTCCTGGAACAGGTCGCGCAGTTCGCGGGTGTGCGTCCCGGAGCAAAGACGCAGGCTTTCCCCGCCGCGACGGAAACGCACGTGCAGCTCTGGCGTGATGCATGGCTGCGTGTCCGCACTGGCTAGGCGCAGCGAGCCCAGATCCAGCGGCAGGGCGAGTCTGGAACCATTGAATTTGGCGTTCCATTCGAAAGGAGGGAGTTGCAGCGGCGTCATGGCATACAGCAGATCGCGATAGCGGCGTACCTCAGTGCCGGGCCAGCGCACGCAGGGCTGGCGATCTTCACCGGCTTCGCCGAGTTGGCGCACGAGTTCAGCGGCCTGGTAGTAGGTGGGTTCCGGTAGATCGAGCGAACGCAGCCAGCGGCGCAAGACGGGATCGCGCAATGCCGGTGGTAGCTGCAGCCACTCGCGCAGGCGCAAGGTCGACGGATCGAGGCCTTGGGTGCGCGCGAATGCGTGGCCCGCTTCCGCGTCGATGAAGTTCGCGGCGGAGCGCGCCCATGCGGCGCTCTGCGCGATGCTCGATTCCGCCTCTGGCCAACGCTGCAGGATGCGCGGTATCACTTGCAGGCGCAAATAATTGCGGTCGAGGCTCGGGTCGGCGTTGCTGGGGTCCTGCAACCAGTCGAGTTGGAAATGCTCGGCGTATTCACGCAATGCCGCGCGCGCTACGCCGAGCAATGGCCGCCACGCCAGACCTGGTCCGAGTTTGCGCAAGGTGCGCATCGCGCCGATACCCTCGGGGCCAGCGCCGCGCATGAGTTTCAACAAGACGGTTTCCGCCTGGTCGTCGCGGTGGTGAGCGAGAGCGATGATCTCGCCCGGGGCGAGCAATTTCTCTATCGCGTTGTAGCGTGCCAGTCGCGCAGACGCTTCGCGACCGAGACCGGCGCGGCGCGGCGCGACCTCGACCGCGCGGATGATGATCTCAAGTCCGAGCGAGTGCGCAAACTTGCGGCAATGCGTCGCCCACGCCGCGCTGTCCTCGTGCAGGCCATGATCGATGTGCGCGGCACGCAGTCCACGCGCACGCGCCGCCGGCGAGGCGGCAAGCGCATGCAGCAGCGTCATCGAATCGAGGCCGCCGCTCACCATCGCCAGCAACGGACCTGGCGGCAGTTCGGCGAGCGCGGTCTCGATCAGATTGTGGATGCGGTGAATGGCCATGCAAATCGTATTGTCCGACGCGGCGCGTCGTTGTCGCCGGATTCCCGGAAGAGTTGTCTAATGGTCACGCGAATGACTGCACGATTCCGGGTCAGGTCCAGGAGCAAACCACCTTGCCGCAATTGCCAGATTCCATCAAGTCGAAGCCCTTCTGGAAGTCGTCGATGGTGATCTGGTGGGTGAGCACTTTCTGCAGCGGGAAGCCAGTGAGTACCATTTGCGTCATTTTATACCATGTTTCATACATGCGACGCCCGTAGATGCCGTGCAGGGTCAAGCCCTTGAAGATCACCTTCTCCCAGTCGATGCCAGCACCGTTGGGCAGCAATCCGAGCAACGCGACCTTGCCGCCGTGGTACATGCAGTCGAGCATGTCATTGAATGCGCGCGGATTGCCGGACATTTCGAGGCCGACGTCGAAGCCTTCCATGTGCAGGTCCTTGACGACTTCCTTCACGGACTGCTTGGAGACGTTGACGACGCGCGTCGCTCCCATGTCGGCGGCCAGCTTCAGGCGGTAGTCGTTGACGTCGGTGACGACCACGTTGCGCGCGCCGACGTGCTTGCAGATGCCCGCGGCAATGATGCCGATCGGACCCGCACCGGTGATCAGCACATCCTCGCCGATCATGTCGAATTCGAGTGCGCAGTGCGCTGCGTTGCCGTAGGGATCGAAGAACGCGGCCAGTTCGCTCGGGATCTGGTCCGGGATCGGCCACAGGTTCGATGACGGCACCGACACGTACTCGGCGAATGCGCCATTGCGATTCACGCCAATGCCGATCGTGTTTGGGCACAGGTGCTGCTTCCCTGCGCGGCAGTTGCGGCACACCCCGCAAACGACGTGACCTTCCGCGGACACGCGCTGGCCGAGCGCATAGCCGCGCACGCCCGCACCGATGTCTACGATGCGGCCGACGAACTCGTGGCCGATCACGAGGCCGGGCTTGATCACCCGTTGCGACCACTCGTCCCACTTGTAGATGTGCAGATCCGTACCGCAGATCGCGGTCTTTTCGAGCTTGACCAGCACTTCGTTGGGGCCGATCTCTGGAACTGGCACTTCCTCCATCCAGATTCCGCGCGCGGCTTCGCGCTTGACCAGGGCTTTCATCATCTGCGACATGCGGGACTCGCTGTTTGCGCCGATTGGCGCCGATGAGCTGATTATACGTTTGTGAACCGATGGCAGGCTTGTGGCGTATGCACAAAGGGCGTGCCGATGTGGAATTCAGGCGCGCGACGGCACGCGGGCGGGTCTGCGCGGGGGACTGCGCGGCATACGGACTTTGCGCACGCGACGCATCGCCGGAAAACAACTAGACTAGCCCGCAGGGTCGGATGGCCAATTCAGGGGGCTGCGTAGGCATGTTCGCTTTCATCAAACGGATATTCGGTTCCAACGAGGCAGACGCACAATCGGCGCAGCGGCGCGGCAAGCCACGCCTGAATGCGCGCGGTGGCATGCGTGTGCTGGTCGTCGACGATTCCAACACCATCGTGGCGATCCTGCGCCGCATGCTGCAGCAGAACGGCTATCGCGTTCTGGAGGCCGAAGATGCGGAAAAAGGTGTCGCGATCGCGCTGGCCGAGCAGCCGGATCTGATTTTTCTCGATATCGTGCTCCCCGGAATGAGCGGTTTTGCCGCGCTGCGCAAGCTGCGCCGCGATGCGGCGACGCGGCAGATTCCGATCATCATGATGAGCGGCAACGAGCAGGCCACGGAAGAATTCTATGCGCAGCGCATCGGTGCGGATGACTTCATGAAGAAGCCGTTTTCACGAGCGGAAGTGTTTGCGCGCATCGAAGGCCTGCTCGACGATTCGCTGCTGCCCAAGCGCGCACATGTCGGCGCGGCGCGGCGCGCTGCTGCTGCTGCGGCGTCCGACTGAGCGACGCGCTCGCTGCCGTACAGCCGTGGGACGCGTTGTGAGGCGTCGCTTGCTGGTACGACGGAAATTGGGTCAATGATGGAATCGGTCGACCTGCGTCCAGCCGCGATTTTCCTGATGGGTCCCACTGCGTCGGGCAAGACGGCGCTCGCCTGCGCGCTGGCCGACCGGTTTCCGCTGCAATTGGTCAGCGTGGATTCGGCGCTGGTTTATCGCGGCCTCGATATCGGCAGCGCGAAGCCCGACGCGAACACGCTGGCGCGCTATCCGCATCGTTTGATTGATATACGCGATCCATCGCAGCCGTATTCCGCTGCAGAGTTCCGCACCGACGCGTTGGCCGCGATGAATGAAACCACCCGGGCTGGCCGTGTGCCGTTGCTGGTCGGTGGCACCGGCCTTTACTTCCGTGCGCTTGAAGGCAGCTTGTCGGCGCTACCGGACGCCGATCCGGCGCTGCGCGCGGAACTGACCGATGAAGCCGCGACGATCGGCTGGCCTGCGATGCATGCGCGATTGATGGAGCTCGATCCAGACGCCGGCCAGCGGATCAAACCCGGTGATACGCAGCGCATCCAGCGCGCGCTCGAGGTGATTGCGCTGACCGGCCAGCCGCTGTCGATACAACAGGTCGGTGGTGTTCAAGAGGCGTTGCCGTGGCGCGTACTCAAGCTTGCGCTGATGCCGGTTCAACGTGGCATGTTGCACGAGCGGATTGCGCAGCGCTTCGATGCGATGCTGGCGGCGGGCTTCCTCGACGAAGCCCGGCGGCTGCACGTGGATGCGCGGCTGCATGGCGATCTGCCGGCGATGCGCGCCGTGGGCTATCGGCAGGCATGGCCGTTTCTCGATGGCGAAATCGACGCCGCAGTGTTCCGAGATCGCGCAATCTTTGCCACACGCCAGCTGGCGAAACGCCAGCTCACCTGGCTCAGAAGGGAGCTCGACGCGCGCGTGTTCGACCCGGACAGCGCAACGACGACGACCCAAGTGGTGTCCGCAGTGGCAGTGTTTCTGGGACACGATGAGGGAAAAAGAGGACGTTTCGGTGTTTCGCACACACAACGCACCAAGATCGTGCGAAACTGAACCCTGATTGAATCAGCAGGCTGCGCCGCCCATTGGCGTGGTATTCAAACTTTTGCGGATTCGTAATTTTTGTTGGGAGAACAAGAACATGTCCAAGGGGCAGTCGTTGCAGGATCCATTTCTCAATGCGTTGCGGCGCGAGCGCGTGCCAGTGTCGATCTATCTGGTCAACGGCATCAAGTTGCAGGGCACGGTCGAGTCGTTCGACCAGTTTGTCGTATTGCTGCGCAATACGGTTAGCCAGATGGTCTACAAGCACGCGATTTCGACCGTCGTTCCGTCGCGCAACGTGCGGGTCAGCGGTCCCGATGGTTTGCCCACGCCGGTTGGTGAGCACACCGTCGATGCGCCACACGAAGGCGGCGCCTGAGCCAACTGGGATGCTTTGCGCCCACCGCGGCCTTGAATATGGCCGCAGTGGACGCACTCAAAGGCATTACCCTCAAATCAAGGTGGCTTCCACTGTTTGAACGATCGAAAAAAGGCGAGCGCGCGCTGCTGCTGCAACCGCAGGCGCCAGGTCAACACGACCCGCTGGCGTTGGAAGAATTTGGCGAACTCGCGCGCTCGGCTGGGGCCAGCGTGGTCGGCACCCTGAGCGCCCGCGTCGAGCGCCCGAACCCGCGCTACTACATCGGCACCGGCAAGGCCGATGAATTGAAGCAGCGCAAGCAGGAGCTCGACGCGGATCTCATCTTGGTCAACCACGCGTTGAGTCCGGTCCAGGAACGCAACCTCGAACAACTGACCGAGTGCCGCGTCGTCGACCGCACCGGGCTGATCCTCGATATTTTCGCCCAGCGCGCACGCTCGCACGAAGGCAAGCTGCAGGTCGAACTGGCCCAGCTCAAACACATGTCGACGCGTCTGGTGCGCGGCTGGACTCATCTGGAACGCCAGCGTGGCGGTGCGATCGGCTTGCGTGGTCCCGGTGAAACCCAGCTGGAACTCGATCGTCGCTTGCTCGGCGATCGGGTCAAGCAATTGCAGAAGCGCATGAAGAAGGTCGAGACGCAGCGCACCACGGCGCGCCGCTCGCGCCAGCGCAATGCGTTGCCCATCGTTGCGTTGGTCGGCTACACGAACGCCGGAAAGTCGACCCTGTTCAATGCGCTGACCGGCGCGACCGTGTATGCGGCCGACCAGTTGTTCGCGACGCTCGACCCGACCATGCGTCGCCTCGATGGCCTCGACTGCGGGCCGATTGTGCTCGCCGATACCGTCGGCTTCATTCGCGACCTGCCACATGACTTGGTTGCTGCGTTCCGTTCGACCTTGGCCGAGGCGCGTGACGCCGATCTGCTCCTGCACGTGATCGACGCATGCGATCCGGAACGCGATCAGCGCATCGCTGACGTTGAGGATGTGCTCAAGGAAATCGGAGCGGAAGATCTGCCGCAGGTGTTGGTCTACAACAAGATCGATTTAATGCAGGCCGACGTTCCGGTCGGCGAAGATGACGAAGCGCACGTCGCTGGCCACACTTCCCAGCCAAGAGCCACTTCATCGGACCGTCTGCCGCGGCTGGACTACGTCAATGGTGGTCAATTGCCGCGCGCGTGGCTATCGGCAATGACCGGCGCCGGTCTGGACGGTCTGCTGCGCGCGATCGGGGAGCGTCTTGGTTCGCAGCGCGTACGCGCCGACTTTCACTTGCCCGCCGCATCCGGGCGCCTGCGTGCACGTCTGCATGCGCAGGGTCTCGTCGCGAATGAACAGGCCGACGAAGGCGGCTGGCAGATCCGCATCGACGCACCGCTTGCGCTGGTCGAACCATTGTTCGGTCTGCCTGATGGAGACGGGGACTGGCTGAGAATCCAGGTGTGCTGAGTTTCGAGCTTTCTTTGAATGCGAGGAATGAGGGAACGCGCAAGGAGGGTGAAACCGCATTGTTTCGTCCGGAGCCGACGGCAGGTTCCCGACAGAATGCGGCGCCTGAGGTGGCCATCAGCTTGCCGCGGTCGATGCCCCTACCTACAATCCTTCGGCAACCCCGCATCGATGGCGCGAATCAGGCGTCATGAAAGTCCGCGGCCGCCGCGGACGGCATTTTTTTTCGAGAATTACCCGAACTGCGTGCGCCATTTCGCGCACGCGTGCACGGGAATGGACAGCGAGGTAGACAAGCGATGGCATGGAACGAACCCGGTGGCGGCAAGCAGCGCGACCCATGGCGCGACAACGGCGGTGGCGGCGGCCCGTCGCCTGATTTCGATGCACTGATCAAGCGAGTGCGCGACTTCTTCAACCGGCTGTTCGGTGGCAGCGGTGGCAGCGGGAGTGGCATCGGTGTGGCCGTTGTCGGACTGCTGATCGCCTGGCTGGTGTTCGACAGTTTTGCCCGCGTCAATGCCAGCGACACGTCGATGGTGCTGCGCTTTGGCCAGTTCTCGCGCCTGATGACGCCCGGCATCAACTTCAAGTTTCCGCGCCCGATCGAATCGGTGATCTCGGTCAATATCGGCCAGATCCGCCAGACCACCGACCAAGTACGCATGCTGACCAAGGACGAGAACATCGTGCTGGTCGATTTCAACGTGCAGTATCAGGTCACTGATGCGCGCCAGTTCACGTTCGGCGTGAAGGACCCGGATGCGACGCTCGGCCAGGCTGCAGAGAGCGCAGTGCGTACCGTGATCGGCAGCAGCACGATGGATACGATCCTGTCCGGCCAGCGTACCGAATTGATGGCCCAGGCCAAGAAGTTGCTGCAGTCGACCCTGGACCAGTACCAGACCGGCATCAGTCTGACCGAACTCAATTTCCAGAACGTGCGTCCGCCACAGGAAGTGAAGGACGCGTTCGACGACGCCAACCGCGCGCTGCAGGACAAGCAGAAGATCGAAGAGGAAGCGAAGGCTTACGCGAGCCAGGTCGTCCCTGAATCGCGCGGCGACGCGGCTGGCGTGCGTGCCTCAGCCGAAGGCTACAAGAGTTCGCGCATCGCGCGTGCGGAAGGCGATGCGCAGCGTTTCAACCTCGTCGAGGCGCAATACAAGCTCGCGCCGGACGTGACCCGCAAACGGATGTATCTGGAAACCATGCAGGACGTCGTCGGGCGAACTCCGAAGATCGTCGATTTCACCTCCGGCAAGAACATCAACCCGCA
>JBDTWV010000047.1:0-10007 GCA_040006495.1 Dokdonella sp. | reverse complement strand
GCGGCAGACATACGGAAGAGGTTTAGACCGGCGAACATCCAGCAGCGCCCGCTCTTGTGCTGGCTGGTGGATGCCCCGGCCTTGACTACGTGCGAGAACGTGTGGCTCGCGCGCACGACCGCCTGCCGGCTCATGGCCACGCTGTTCACGGAGGTTTTCGTGACGGCGTTCAGCGCTACGCGGTTGCGTGGATCGCGCGGCGATTCAGCGCGCCGGTCAGCATGTCGTGCTCGGCCAGGCGGTGCGCCACATCACGCTCATGCCGGATCGCCAACGTATGCTCGGCAAGACCGAAGGCCAGCACGATGCTCGCGAATGCGAACGCCGCGGGCAGGGCCAATTCGAGCCAGGCTGGCTGTGGCCATTGCGCCATGAGCTGCAGTGTCCGCACGATGACGACCAGCAAGCCAGGGAGCCACGCACACAGGTACACACTGCCACGCCGACTGCCGTGATGCCACGTCAGGACCGCGGCGATAAGCAAGAGCGCCGCGAGGATCAGCAACATCAGCAAGAGTGCATCGATGATCAGAGCGTTCTGCGCGAGCGCCGGCAGCATCGCGCAAACACCGAGTAGTGTTAGCGGCCACGCCACCGCGGCAAGCAAGCGGTCGATGCGCGGTGCCGCTTGGTGCAAGTCGAGGAAGCGCCGCGAAAACTGACACAAGAAGACTCCCGCAATCGCGGCGATCAGCCACGTCGGTCGTTCCTTCAGCGGCGCCAGCAGGTTGAACGGGGGGAATTCGTAGCCGATGCCGAATTCGTACAATTCATAAAGGACGAGGAACAGAACATGGCCGACGAAATAGCCGTACATGGCCTCACGCAATGCCATGAAGAACGCGAGCATGATCAGCAAGCTGGCGAGCTGTATCGCAGGAAACAGCACATCCAGGCGTGCATGAACAAGATCCGCCCTGCGTGCGGCAGCCCCATCCTCGATATCCATTTCGTGCGGCAGTGCGCGCGCAGGTTCAACGCGCAGATAGATCGGCGTCGAGGCTTTGAGCGTGGCGGGCAGCGCTATCGCCAGCGTATGACGACTGAGGCCGAATCCAGGATCATCCGAGTAAATGCTGTGGATCGTGCCGTGGTAGCTGGGCGGGGCGTAGGTTTCGACCTCAAGGCCTTGGGGATCGGCGATGCTCAGTATGGGCGGCCGTTCCGCGGACCAGTCCTGCGCCAATCGCAGTCGATACCATAAGGTGTGATCCCAAGCTGGAGTGATAGCAATGTACGCTTGTGGCTTGAATTGCGCGTCGAACGCGCCGCTGATCACTTGCGCTGCGGGCGGGGGGGGTGCGCCGCGATCCAGTCGATCCACTTGCACCCGTGCTGGCTCGGCTGCGAGCGTGGAGGCCGCCCACAGCAGCATCAACGCTATTGCGAGCAGCCAGATCCCATGCTTGGAAGCCTGTGTCTTCAAAACGCAAATCGTCGCCGATGGGTATGTTCATGAAGGTGAAGCAAGTTGCACGCCATCTTGGGCATTCCTGATGCAAACATTGGGTATCGGCGCCGCAGTGTGCGCCTTTGCAGAGTCTGAACCGGTTCGGCGTGCGATAGGTGAATGTTCGCGCGGCGCAGGACACATCTATATGGGGTTGCGGGCGCGCGGTGATCCGCGAGGTTTCCTCCGCTGTCGGGGCGCTATACGGCACACGCGCTGCCCCATGATTTTCATTGCCGCGTTGCTGGCTGCGGGCGCCATTGGGGGTACGGATGCGGCGACCGCCTATCGATGCATCGGCACCGACGGTTCGGTGAGTTTCCAGGACCACCCCTGCCGAACCGGACAGCACCAGCGCGTCGTGCGTCTGCCGGATGCGCCGCGCGAGCCGATCGTGACCGTGGCACCGGCAGAAGCGGTCGTACCCGATTTGAATGTCGCCGCCACCCCGGTTGTCGTTGCGCCGAACATTCCGGCGCCTGATTTCTTCCTGTGCACACGACACGATGGCAGTCGCTACGTGAGCGAAGATGGCCGTCGTGGCAGCAGTGCCGTGCCGATCGGCATGCTCGGCTTACCCGATCGCGATCTTGCGCAGGCTTATGGAGGCCGCAACGGCATTGGGATCTCCGCGCCTGGCGTGCGCCAAATTCCTCAGATTCCCGCAGCGCAGGCCCCGTTTGCTGACGCCTACGTCTGGGTCGATGATGCCTGCCATCATGCGTCCGCGCAGGAAGCCTGCACGTACCTGCGCGGTGAACTGGAGGCCGTGCGCGATCAGTTGAAGCGTGCGTTCAGCGACACCGAGGCACAGCTCAAACAGCAACAGGACAGGCTGCGCGAACGCATGCGCGGTTGTTGATCACGCTCGCCTTGCGGCACTAGTCGTGACGAGGGGCACCGCATGGGGCGAGCTGGCAGCCGTGATGCGTTTCCCTAAGCCAGAAGCATCGCGCCTGCCGGGGCTCCCACCCAGTCTCGGTTAAGGTGCAAGCGCCAGGGTTGGCTGCGGCGCAAATCGGCGTTCATGATCGAGCAACCATTGCTTGATCGGCAGCCCGCCGCTGAATCCGGTCAGCTTTCCGTTCGCCCCGATCACGCGATGGCACGGCACGATGATTGGCAGCGGATTCGCACCGTTCGCGGCGCCCACGGCGCGGCTGGCGCGCGGTTCGCCGATGCGCCGCGCGAGTTCGCCGTAGCTGATCGTTTCGCCGTAGGGAATGCGTGCCAGTTCCCGCCAGACTGTTTTTCGAAAATCAGTGCCGCGTGCGGCGAGCGCGATGTCGAACGCAAGCAGATTTCCGGCGAAATAGGCCTTCAACTGTTCGATTGCGCCGCCGAGATGGCGCCGGTCGCGGCGCCAGCCGGGCTCGATACAGTCGCCTTGGTCGGCCGCCGGAAACTCGATATGGCGCAGGCCCTGCTCGTCGCAGACCAGCAGCAAGCGGCCGATCGGGGTCTCAAGAAAATCGTAATCCATCATCGTTATCCTCATCAGCTGCTTCGCCACAACAACATCACCGCATACGCGCGCCACGGTCGCCATTCCTCGCTCAACTCTTCGAGTTCGCGCGTGCTCAAGGTCCGGTCCTGTCCTGCGCACCGACGCAGGATCAGATCGGCGGAAGGGAACGCATCCGGTTGCGCGAGCGCGCGCATCGCGATGTAGTGGGCGGTCCACGGACCGATGCCGGGCAGCGCGACGAGATCGTTCTCGAATGCCGCGAGTGCTTGCTCGGGTCGAAACTGCACGCGCCCGTCGAGCACCGCCTGTGTGAGGCCACGAATCGTGGCCGCGCGTGCGCGCGTGATGCCCAGCGTTTCGAGCGGAGCATTGACCAGCGCATCCGGCGTCGGGAACAGTGTGGCAAGTCCGACCGCAGTGCCCTCGGCAAACGGCGTGCCGTAGGTCGCCGCAACGCGCGCCGCCAGCGTACGCGCCGCAGCCACGCTGACCTGTTGGCCAAGGACTGCGCGTACCGCGAGCTCGAATCCGTCCCACGCACCAGGAAGGCGCTGGCCGGGCCAGCGTTTTATCAGCGGTTTCATCAACGCACTGCGCCGGAATACCGCAGTGAGCGCACGCGGATCCGCATCGACATCGAACATGCGCTTCACCCGCGCCACAACCGTGCCGAGCACGCCGCTGTGCGGGTGATGCACGCGCAACGCAAGCGCGCAGTCACCTGCCATTGGCGCGACCGCGAACCAGCCCGGCGCGCCATCGATGACGAAGCTGCGCCGGTAACCGTCCGCGTCGACGATCTCCACGCCCGGAATCGTGCGTCGCCCGTAGAACTCCAGAAGTTGGGCGAAATCGTACGGCGTGCGATACGGCAGGCGCAGCACGAGTTCGTTCGCGTTGGTTGCGGCGGTGGTGCGACCACGCCGGATCTCGCGCGGCGGCTTGCCATACGCCTCACTGAACGCGGCGTTGAAGCGGCGCAGACTGGCGTAACCGGACGCTTGCGCGATCGCGGTCATTGGCAATGCGGTTTCGCCGAGTAGTTGTTTCGCGAACAGCAGGCGCCGTGTCGCCGCGACATCGAGCGGGCTCGCGCCGAGCTCCTCCGCGAACACGCGGCGCAGGTGACGTTCGCCGACGCCTACGCGCGCCGCAAGCTGCGGCAATGAACCATCGTCTAGCGCGCCCTGTTCGATCAGCCGCAACGCGCCCGTGACCAACTCGCTCTTCGCGCGATGCAGCGGTGACCCCGGCGCAGCCTCGGGCCGACAGCGCAGGCAGGGCCGGAAGCCTGCAGCCGCCGCTGCGGCAGCGCTTTCGTAATATCGAACGTTCTGCGTTTTCGGCGCGGGCGCCGGACACACCGACCGACAGTAAATCCCCGTCGAGGTGACGGCCGTGAAGAACAAGCCGTCGAAACGTGCGTCGCGGGTCAGGCGTGCGCGCTCGCAGACGTGATGGTCGAGTGCCGATATGCGGGCTGGCTGTTGCATGCGTCCATGCTACCGCCGTTCGTGATCACAGACTCGCCGTTTTCGGCTGTCAATGCAGATCACTGCTGCAGCGGCTTCGAGCAGCGTCGGCCGCGGTGCGTTTCAGTCGAAGTTGCAGTCGAGAATGGGAGCATCGCAGCTTCCTGAGCTCACACGAGCTATGCGCTGCCCGCGAAACGATAACGTCATTGTCAGAACCCATAGCGCAAGAAGCCGCCATCGACCGCAACGCATTCGCCTGTGACATAGCTCGCGGCCGGCAGGCACAGGAACGCAACGGCCGAGGCGACTTCCTCCGGCTCGCCGATGCGTCCCATCGGCGTGCGCTCCAGCACTTCGTCCAGATAGTCGGTATCCGCGAGTGACCCTTCGGTGCGCTGGGTGCGGATGTACCAAGGAGCGACCGCATTGACGCGGATGCCGTCGTCAGCCCATTCGCAGGCGAGGTTGCGAGTGAGTTGGTGCAGCGCAGCCTTGCTCAATCCGTAAGGCGCGCCAGTGCGCACATGGGTCAGGCCCGAGACCGAGCCGACGTTTACGATCGCCGCACGGCCGTGTTCGGCGAGGTGTGGATGGGCGAGGCGGCACATCTCGAACGCACTGAGCACATTCGTCTCGACCAGTGCACGCACCTCGTCAAGTGTGTAGTCGAGCGTGGCTCTCGCGACATTGGTGCCGACATTGTTGATCAGCAACGACAGTTCCACGTCGAGATCGGCGATCCAGTCGAATACTTCAAGGCGCTGTTCCTGCTGCGAAACGTCGGCGGCGCAGATGCGGATCTCGCAGCCGGGAAATTCTTCGCCCAGTTCCAGTCGCATCAGATCCAGATGGATCTCGTCGCGCGCGACCAGCAGCAGGTCCGCGCCGAGCGTGGCCAGCTCACGCGCGCAGGCCAAGCCGATGCCTCGGCTTGCACCCGTGACCAGTGCGGTCTGGCCGTCGAGTCGCCAGCGTGATGGGTTCGTCATCCGCGCATCCTCCAGCTTGTCCAATTCACACGTGCGGCGCAGACTTTAGCCGATACCACCGCAACTGGAGTACGCCATGTTCCGTTCTGCCCCGATCCATGCGGGTCTGATTGCCGCGGGCGTCCTCGCGCTGGCCGCGTGTTCCAGTCACAAAGCCGCCGACGCCGACGCCGACGCCGATGCCGCTAAAGCCGCGGCCACAGCGCAGCCTCCGCCGGCGCGGCAGAAGACCGTGTTCGACGATCAGTTGAAAGCGCTCGACAAGGCGAAAGCAGTCGAGAAACAGTTGCAGAAGGACAAGGAAAAACAGGACGCGGAAATCGACGCGCAGGGCGGCTGATTCTCGACCAACACCCATAACTGCTCAGGATCCAACGCGGACACCTGGATGGTGCGCCGCACCTTTCCGCCGCGGTGGTGCCCGAGCTAGGCTCGCCCGCATCCAATTGCATGGCGCAAGCCAGGAGTTTGCGGTGCAGCCAACCGATGTTCGCGCTCCCGCGTATTTCCATAAAGTCGTTGATTGCCAGTGGGCGTGTCCAGCTCATACGCCGGTTCCCGAATACATCCGCCTGATCGCAGCCGGCCGCTATTCCGACGCGTACATGGTCAACTGGAAATCGAATGTGTTTCCGGGAATCCTCGGGCGCACCTGTGATCGCCCGTGCGAGCCGGCATGCCGGCGTGGGCGCGTCGAGGAGAGCAACGGGGAGAAGCCAGAGCCTGTCGCGATCTGCCGCCTGAAACGTGTCGCCGCCGATCTGAAGGACGACATCCATGATCTGTTGCCGAAACCGGCGACGACGAAAAACGGTTGGCGTGTCGCCTGCATCGGTGGAGGGCCGGCTTCGTTGACTGTCGCGCGCGATCTCGCACCGCTTGGCTATTCAGTGACGGTGTTTGAAGCCGACGCGAAAGCCGGCGGATTCATGCGTACGCAGGTGCCGCGCTTCCGTCTGCCCGAAGAGGTCATCGACGAAGAGACCGGCTATATCCTTGGTCTTGGCGTCGAATTCATCAGCGGACGCCGCATTGATTCGCTGCGTGCCGTGCTAGCCGAGAACTACGACGCCGTGTTCGTCGGATGCGGCGCACCGCGTGGACGCGACCTCGACCTGCCGGGCCGCCAGGAAGCTGGCGCGCATATCCATGTCGGCCTCGACTGGCTCGCCTCCGTGTACTTCGAACACATCACGAAAATCGGCAAGCGCGTGATCGTGCTCGGCGGCGGCAACACCGCGATGGATTGTTGCCGTTCCGCGCGCCGCCTCGGCGGTGATGAGGTCAAGGTCGTCGTGCGTTCCGGCTTCGACGAAATGAAGGCGTCGCCTTGGGAGAAGGAGGATGCGCAGCACGAGGGCATCCCGATCCTCAACTATCGGGTGCCGAAAGCCTTCGTCCATGAGGATGGTCGCCTGACCGGGATGACGTTCGAAAAGGTGCGCGCCGAACACGACGCGAACGGCCGCCGCACGTTGCTGCCGACCGGCGAACCGGACGAATTCATTGCCTGCGACGACGTACTGATCGCGGTCGGCCAGGCGAATGCGTTTCCGTGGATCGAGCGCGACCTTGGCATCGCGTTCGATGCGAAGTGGGACATGCCGGTAGTCGACAAGACGACGATGCAGTCGAGCTTGCCGAAAGTGTTCTTCGGTGGCGACGCCGCGTTCGGACCCAAGAACATCATCTGGGCGGTCGCACACGGCCATGACGCCGCGGTGTCGATCGACAAGCTGCTCAATGGTGAGGATGTCGGCGAGCGTCCGCCGCCGATGACGAACCTGCTGTCGCAGAAGATGGGCATCCACGAATGGAGTTACGACAACGACATCTCGCCGGACGAGCGCTTCAAGGTGCCATGGGCGGATTCTGCCAAGACGTTGAAGAGCATCAAGCTCGAGGTCGAGCTCGGCTTCGATGTCGAAACCGCGTGGAAGGAAGCACAGCGCTGCCTCAATTGCGACGTGCAGACCGTATTCACCGACAAGGCGTGCATCGAATGCGATGCTTGCGTCGACATCTGTCCGATGGACTGCATCACGTTCACCCAAAACGGCGACGAGGCCGACCTGCGCTCTCGCCTGTCCGCGCCGGCGTTGAACACCGAGCAGGATCTGTATGTGTCCGGCGCGCTCAAGACTGGTCGTGTCATGGCCAAGGACGAGGACGTCTGCCTGCATTGCGGCTTGTGCGCAGAACGTTGCCCGACCGGTGCATGGGACATGCAGAAATTCCTCCTTGAAGTGACGTATGCGGGTCCGGACTGTCGCGGCAACGCGACCGGGGCAAAAGACGTATGAAGGCGATCGCTGCCACCAACGATTTCGTCATCAAGTTCGCGAACGTCAACGGTTCGGGTTCTGCGTCGGCGAACGAACTGTTCGCCAAGGCGATCCTGCGCATGGGCGTGCCGGTGAGTCCGCGAAATATTTTTCCATCGAATATCCAGGGCTTGCCAACCTGGTATGAGGTGCGCGTCAGCGAGGCCGGATGGATCGGCCGGCGTGGTGGCGTCGATCTGATGGTCGCGATGAATCCGCAGACCTGGGATGCGGACCTGGCCGAAATCGAATCGGGTGGCTACCTTTTCTACGACTCGACCCGCCCGCTGTCGAAGTCGAAATTCCGCGACGATGTGCACGTGATTGGCGTGCCGTTGACCCAGATCTGCAATCAGACCTGGACCGATCCGCGCCAGCGCCAATTGTTCAAGAACATCATGTATGTCGGCGCGCTGTCGCTGTTGCTCGACATCGACATCGCGGTCATCGAGCAGTTGATCGGCGAGCAGTACAAGGGCAAGGAAAAATTGCTTGACGCGAACAAGCAGGCGCTGCACCTCGGCCGTGACTACGTGAAGGACCATCTTGCGCATCCTCTGGGCTTGCGTGTGAAGAAGTCGGACAAGGTCGGCGATCTCATCTTCGTCGATGGCAACGTGGCCGGCGCGCTGGGTTGCGTGTACGGCGGCGCGACGGTCTGCGCGTGGTATCCGATTACGCCCTCGTCTTCCTTGGCCGAAGGGTTCCAGAAGTACTGCATGAAGTATCGCGTCGATCCTGAAACTGGCGCGAATCGGTTTGCGATCGTGCAGGCCGAGGACGAGATTGCCTCGATCGGCATGGTGGTCGGCGCAGGTTGGAATGGCGCGCGCGCATTCACCACCACGTCGGGGCCGGGCATTTCGCTGATGAACGAGTTCATCGGACTGGCTTATTTCGCCGAGATTCCAGTCACGATCATCAATGTGCAACGTGGTGGCCCATCGACGGGCATGCCGACGCGCACGCAACAATCCGATGTGCTGTCCTGCGCGTACGCGTCGCACGGTGACACCAAGCATGTGTTGTTGTTTCCAGAAGACCCGCACGAATGCTTCGAGTTCGCCGCAGCCGCACTCGATCTTGCCGATCGCTTGCAGACGCCTATCTTCCTGATGAGCGATCTGGACATCGGCATGAACCAGCGCCTGTGCGCGCCGTTCGAGTGGGACGACGCGCGCCAGTACGACCGCGGCAAGGTCATCAGCGCCGAAGAACTGGAGGCCGGCAAGTATTTCGGTCGCTACAAGGATGTCGATGGTGATGGCATCCCATGGCGGACCTATCCCGGTACGCACGCGAAGCGTGGCAGCTATTTCACACGCGGAACCAGCAAGAATCCCGAGGCGCGCTATTCCGAACGCGGCGAGGATTACATCTACAACATGGAGCGCTTGCTGAAGAAATTCGACAGTGCCAAGGCACTCGTCCCTCAGCCTGTGCTGCATCAGGCTGTACAAAAGACAGCGTATGGCGCGATCTACTACGGCTCAACCAGTCCGGCCATGGACGAGGCGATGGTCGTGCTCGACGCTGACGGGCTGCATCTGGACACCCTGCGCGTGCGCGCATTCCCGTTCCCGGGTTCAGTCGCCGAATTCATCGCTGCGCACGCGCAAGTGTTTGTCGTCGAGCAAAACCGCGATGCGCAGCTGCGCAGCCTGCTCGTCAACGAGTTCGGCATCGATCCGGCCAAGCTCACGGCGGTGCTGCACTACGACGGAACGCCGATCACCGCACGCTTCATCGTCGCTGCGATCCGCTGCAGCATGGATGTCGACATCGCACAGCCGCTGAGCCGGAGTTGCGTCGCGTGAATCGCGTCGAAAGCCATGTCCATCGGTCGCCGGTTTGCGGTGAGGGCGACCGTCATTACCGGATTGGCAGAAGTTCAATCGGTGCGTCGAAGCTGATTTTCGTCGCCGCAGGAGTTCGCTACGGCGGCACGTGCTGCCGGCGCTTCTGTCAAAAAAGACTCGCCGCGCGTTTCGCAGGCGGTTTTGATTGCAGCAGCGCAAGCGGCGATGCCGATCGACCGGTCGAAACCTGGCTCAAGAATGTCGTCGGAGACCTTGCGACCCGCATCACGTGGCGCGGCGAAACTTGCGAACTCACGAACGAACTCAATGCATTCGATTCGGGTGCCAAATGGTGTTGGGCGCCACGATCGTGCCGAAGGGCCATCCCAAAGAGCTGGCTCGGATCGAGGTTTATTTCTAGGAACCCGTTGGCGCCAAGCCCGGCAAAGCGTATGCGTTCCGCGGTCAAGCTCACATTGACGGCGGGTTCGACTACGCGCGG
>JBDTWV010000046.1:0-10087 GCA_040006495.1 Dokdonella sp. | reverse complement strand
GAAGGTGGCTTCGCGCCGAACCTGAAATCCAACGAGGAAGCGATCGAAACGATTCTCGAGGCGATCATGGAGGCTGGCTACAAAGCCGGCAGCGACGTGTACCTCGGCGTCGACGCGGCCAGTTCCGAATTCTTCAAAGATGGTGCGTACCACCTCGAGGGCGAAGGCAAGGTGCTGAGTCCGCAACAGTTGGTCGAGTTCTATGCTGACTGGACTGCGAAGTATCCGATTCTGAGCATCGAGGACGGCATGGCCGAGGGCGACCAGGCGGGCTGGAAGCTCATCACCGAGAAGCTGGGCAAGAAGATCCAGTTGGTCGGCGACGACAACTTCGTGACCAATCCTGCGATCTTCCGCGAAGGCATCGCGAATGGCATCGCCAACGCGATCCTGATCAAGGTCAACCAGATCGGCACGCTCACCGAGACACTGGAAGCGATCGCGATGGCAGACACGGCGAAGTACGCGGCTATCATCTCGCACCGCTCGGGGGAGACCGAGGACACCACGATCGCCGATCTCGCGGTCGCCACGACCGCGAGCCAGATCAAGACCGGTTCGCTGTGTCGTTCCGATCGCGTGGCCAAGTACAACCAGTTGTTGCGCATCGAGGAGGCGCTTGGCACTGCGGCGAAGTACGCGGGCAAGGACGCGTTCGTGAATCTTCCACCTTTGCAACGTTGAGGTTCTGCGCGCGTGCTGCGATTCCTCGCGTTGGTCCTGATCATCGCGTTGATCGCGTTGCAGGTTCACCTGTGGACCGGGCATGGCGGCATGCGCGATGTCTGGCGCCTGCAGCAGCAGGTCGAACAGCAAAAGGCCGAGAACGCTGCGCTGAAGAAGCGCAATGAAACCTTGTCGGCAGAGGTGGACGACCTCAAACACGGCGAGGAGGCGATCGAGGAGCGCGCGCGTTCCGAGCTTGGATTGATCAAACCGGGCGAGACGTTCTATCAAGTCGTCGAGCCACGCGCCGCGGGCGAAAAATCCGGCAAGGATGCGGGGCCCAATGGACGACGTTGAACGACTGTGGTGTGTCGTTCCCGCCGGCGGGCGCGGCACGCGCTTTGGCGCGCAACCGCCCAAGCAATATGTCGCACTCGCCGGCCAGCCGATGTTGTTATGGACATTGCAGCGCCTGGTCGCGTCGCCGCGGATTGCCGGGTTGATGGTCGTGCTAGCAGCGGATGATCCGTATTGGCCCAAACTCGACACGCTTGGCGGCAGACCCGTGTTGACGGCGATCGGTGCAGCCGAGCGCAGCGGATCAGTGCTGGCCGGTTTGCGCGCGTTGCCCGCATCGGTCGGCGCCCAGTCGTTCGTGCTGGTTCACGATGCGGCGCGCCCGTGCGTCGATATCGACGATATCGAGCGTTTGATCGACATGGGCTGCGCTGCGGGTGGCGGCCTGCTCGCGGCGCCGCTGCGGGACACGCTGAAACTCGGCGATTCGCACGCCCATGTGCTCGCGACCGAGCCGCGCGAAGCGCGCTGGCGTGCCTTGACGCCGCAAATATTCAGGCGCGAGGAACTGACTTGTGCGCTGGTGCAGGCGCAGGAGGAAGGGATTGTGGTCACGGATGAATCGATGGCGATGGAGCGTGCAGGCCATAGTCCGTTATTGGTCGAGGGTGCCGAGAGCAACATCAAGGTCACCACGCCAGCGGATCTGGCGCTGGCGGAGTATCTTCTGGGTGGCGTCACGTCCGCGGGTCGTTGAGCGGTGAGCGCACCCCGCGCGGCGGCTGCCGCGCCGCGACTATCATGGGTCATGTCGTGACCCCCCACACTTCATTGCAGATAATCCTTCCATGCGCATCGGCCAAGGCATAGACGTCCACGCATTCGGACCCGGCGATCACGTGATGCTCGCTGGTGTGCGCGTAGACCATGAACGTGGACTCGTCGCACATTCCGATGGCGACGTGATCATCCATGCCGCCTGTGACGCGTTGCTTGGCGCGCTCGCGCTCGGCGATATCGGCCGTCATTTTCCGCCCAGCGACGCACGCTGGAAGGATGTCGGCAGTCGGCATTTCCTGCTGCATTGCGCGGGCCTGATGATCGAGCAGGGCTACGTACTTGCAAACATGGATATCACGGTGGTTTGCGAACGTCCGAAGGTCGCGCCACATGTCGAGGCTATGCGCCGCAATCTCGCGACCGACCTGGGTTGCGCGATGGGCGAGGTGAGCGTCAAGGCAACCACCAGCGAACGCCTCGGATTCACCGGTCGCGACGAGGGCATAGCCGCGTTTGCGGTTGTATTGCTGCAACGGCGTCGCGACGCGGAGACAGTTAGCCCGCAGGCAGCCCCACAGCTGCGCGCATTGATCGCGCGCGTTGAGCCGGACGAGAACGATTGATGGGCGTTCTTCCGTATGCACATGGCGGTCCGCCAGCCAGTGGTGTGTTGCGCGCCGAGGCCGGCGATTTTCGGGTCGATGAGATCCTCGGTTTCGAGGCCAGCGGGCAGGGCGAACACGCGTTCTTGCTGGTCGAGAAAACCGACGCGAACACCGAATGGGTGGCGCGTCAGCTGGCCGATGCAGCAGGCGTTGCGCCGATGGCGGTTGGCTATGCGGGGCTCAAGGATCGCCACGCGATCACGCGGCAGACGTTTAGCGTGCAGATGCCGGGGCGTGCGGATCCGGATTGGGCCGCGCTGACGATCCCCGGCGTCAACATCCTTTCTGCTTCGCGGCACAGTCGCAAGATCAAGCGCGGTGCCCACCGCGGCAACCGGTTCCGGATTCGCTTGCGCCAACTGCAAGGGTCCATCGAGGACGTCGAAGCACGCCTTGCCGCAATTCGCGAGTTGGGTGTGCCGAATTATTTCGGCGAGCAGCGGTTTGGGCGCGATGGACAGAACGTCGCGCTGGCCGAGGCCTTGTTTGCTGGGCGACGCATGCCGCGTCCGCAACGCGGCTTTGCGCTTTCTGCGGCACGTGCGCACATATTCAATTCGGTGCTCGCTTCCCGCGTCGGAAGTGGAAGCTGGAATCAGGCGCTCGACGGCGAAGTGTGGATGCTCGGCGGCTCGCATGCGATTTTCGGGCCCGAGCCATTCAGTGAAACCTTGGCAGCGCGTCTCGCCGCGCTGGATATCCATCCGACCGGGCCGCTCTGGGGTAAAGGTGATTTGCGTTGTACCGGCGCGGTTTGCGCACTCGAACTGGCGACGGTGGAAGCGCACGCGACGCTCGCGCGCGGACTCGAACGCGTCGGTCTAGAGCAGGAACGCCGCGCGCTGCGTCTTTGTGCGCATGACCTCAGCCATGCCTGGGAATCGGCTGCGACCCTGATGGTCGAATTTCGACTCGCTTCGGGCGCTTTCGCGACCACAGTGCTGCGCGAACTGTGTGACTGGAACGCGGAGTCTGTGTAGTCCCCTGGCGGCAGGGTTTCCGCGCCCACCGACCGGTTCCAATCCGCAGTCAATGGCCTATAGTGGGTTTGCGGCCGATGCGATCGGCGCAGCGACCGCACAACCTGGAGGTCGTCATGAAATCCTTGGTAATCGGCGCAAGCGTCGCTCTGTGTCTCGTGCTTTCGGCGTGTGCAGGCAGCATGGGCAGGAACGGAATTTCGCGCAGCGGACCGGCCGCAAACGACATCGATGTGGGCAAGGTGGCGGCTGTCAATCAATGGGCCCAGGTCAAGGGCGCCACTGTGATCTGGATGAATTATCCGTCACGCGCGAGCGGCAACAAAACCGATGGCAGCTGAGCCTCTGGATTTCGGCTCGGGATTGATGGGGTCAGCGGCGTTGCAGCAGCACGATCACCGCGCCGGTGCCGCCTTGCGCCGGTCGCGCTGACGCGAACGCGAGAACATCGTCGCGATGGCGCAGCAGCGCGTCGGTCATTTGTTTCAGCACCGGGCCATGCGCTTTGGAGCGAAGACCCTTGCCGTGCACGATGCGCACGCACAACTCGCCATGTCGATGGCTATCTTCGAGGAACTCGCGGATTGCCCCACGTGCGACATCGCGGGTCATTTCGTGCAGGTCGATTTCTGCGCGCACGCTGAACTGCCCGCGGCGCAGCCGTTTCAGCAAATCCGGTGATTGGCCGCTTTTCAGATAGTTGATTTCGTCACCGACTTCGATCGTGGCCGGGTCGAATGTATGAGTGAGCAACTCATCACGCACCCGTGCCTCATCGAGCAGGAACTGGGTGGGCTCGGGCGCCGGTTGCGCTGGTTTATCGGCGTGCTCCGCGGGCACCTTGAGCGGGCGCACGGAACCGATCGCCTCGCGGAACAGGCGGCCCGCCTCATCGGATTCGTCGCGTGCACTCATTGCGATGCAGGCTAGCAGAAGCCGCGCAACACGTTGCGATGCAGGTGTTGGATCACGTGCCGCACCCATCACGTCGCGATTCGCACTGCGGTGCATTGGGTGAATCCGCTATCATTCACCGTTCCCACCAGCACACCCCTGCGAGTTCGGCGATCGCGCCACGCCACACGGCAACGTCGGCGCGAGCAGGGGCAGGAAGCGGCAATGCGAGTTCTGGTCAGCAATGATGATGGCGTCGACGCACCGGGCATTCGTGTGCTCGCGCAACGCCTTGCCGCGGTCGGCGAAGTCACCGTCGTGGCGCCGGACCGCGATCGCTCAGGTGCAAGCAATTCACTGACGCTGGATCAGCCGATTCGCGCGATCCTGCAGGACGACGGCCGTTACCGCGTATTCGGCACGCCGACTGATTGCGTGCACTTGGCGCTGTCGGGGTTGCTCGATCGCGAGCCGCACATCGTGGTTTCCGGGATCAACAATTCCGCCAATCTTGGCGATGACGTGATTTACTCCGGCACGGTTTCCGCTGCGATGGAAGGACGTTTCCTCGGCCTGCCCGCGATTGCAGTCTCATTGGTGACGAAAGATCACGTGGGCAAGCATTACGACAGCGCCGCCGAAGCGGTGCTGTTGCTGATGCGGCGCCTGCTCATCGATCCGCTGCCCGCTGATACCATCCTCAACGTCAACGTGCCGGATCGGCCATGGAGCGAAATTCGCGGACTCGCGGTGACCCGGCTCGGTCGGCGTCATCGCTCGGCGCCGTGCATCGCGCAGACCGATCCTCGCGGGCGGCCGGTGTACTGGGTCGGCCCACCGGGGGCTGTCGAGGATGACGGCCCCGGTACCGATTTCAATGCGGTGCGCGATGGCTACGTGTCGATTACGCCGATCCATGTTGATTTGACCCGTTTCCAGGCGTTGGAAAAGGTCAGCGGCTGGGTTGCGGCGTTGCAGCCAGAGTTTGGCAACGCCGTATGAGGCAGGTCGCATGAACGCATTCTCGCGACGCGACCCGGCCGCACGCGGCGCCGGTATGACCTCGCAGCGCGCGCGTGATCGCCTGATCGAACGACTGGTTGCCGAAGGCATCCGCGACCGACGCGTGCTCGACGTGATGCGTGACCTGCCGCGCCACCTGTTTATCGACGAGGCGTTGGCGTCGCGTGCGTACGAAGACACCGCGCTGCCGATCGGCCAGGGCCAGACCATTTCGCAGCCGTACGTCGTGGCGCGCATGACCGAGGCGTTGATCGAGGCGAAGCTGCCGCGTCGGGTGCTCGAAGTCGGCACGGGTTCGGGTTATCAATGTGCCGTGTTGGCGCAGCTCGTCGAGCAGGTTTACACGGTCGAGCGCATTGACGAACTGCTGCGCAATGCGCGCCGGCGCTTGCGCAAGGTCGGACTCGACAATGTGCGGTCGCGCCACGCGGATGGACGCTTGGGTTGGGCCGAAGGGGCGCCGTTCGATGCGATCATCCTGACTGCCGCAGGTACCGAGCTGGAAGAATCCCTGCTCGATCAGCTGGCCCCGGATGGTTGCCTTGTTGCTCCGGTCGGTCCCGCGGGTAAGCAGACGCTGCTGCGTGTGCGCGCCGGCGCGGATGGCTGGGTGCGCGAATCGCTCGGCGCGGTCAGTTTCGTACCCTTGCTTGGAGGCGTCGGATGAATGTTCCGCAGCATTTTCGACCAGCGGCGTACACGCGATGAGGTTGTTTGGTCCGTTGTATGAGCGCGCGCTGCGCTGGGCCGCGCATCCACAGGCGGAGCGTTATCTTGGTTTGCTCAGCTTTGTCGAGGCATTCATTTTCCCTGTTGCACCGGAAATCATGCTGGCGCCGATGGCATTGGCGCAGCCCAAGCGGGCATATCGATACGCGGCGATCAGCCTGGTGGCATCGCTGCTCGGCGCATTGATCGGCTATGAGCTCGGACATTACGTATTCGACTGGGTGCAACCGCTGCTGGCTGACATCCACATGTTGGACAAAATCAACGTGTGGATCGCGACCATGCGCGCGCAGATGGCGGCGCACTACCTGAGCATGCTGATGTTTCTTGCGCTCGCCGCGTTGCAGCCATTCGTGCCGATGAAAATCATCACATGGGCATCCGGCGTGGTCGGCGTGCCGATCCTGCCATTCCTCGCTTGCGTCGCAATCGGACGCGGCAAGCGCGTGTTCCTGCTCGCATGGTTGATCCGGATTGGGGGCAAACGCGCCGAGGCGGCGATGCACCGCTGGATCGAGTGGATCGGCTGGATCGGCGTGGTCGTGCTGGTTGCATTGATCGTCTACTTCAAATTCATTCGATGAAGACAGATATGAAACAATTGTTGAAGATCGCCAGAGCGATCGCACCGACGGCACTTTTGTTGCTGCTGGTTGCCTGTGCGTCGACCGGCCCGGCTCCGGTGGAGGATCTGAGCCTCGGCGGCCATATACGCATGACGAACAGCGCGTCGGCCGAATCGAGGCATCCTGGACAACCGGGCGCCAGTTATCGCGTGCAGCGCGGCGATACGCTGTACAGCATTGCGTTCCGCAACGGCCTCGACTCTCGCGAACTGGCCACCTGGAATCACATCTCGTCGCCGTACACGATCTATGTCGGGCAGGAGCTGCATGTTTCCAATGCGGTTCCACCGGCGCGCCCTAGTCCAGTGGCGATTGCGGCCGCTGCACCATCAACACGCGCCGCGCCTGCCGCTGCATCGGCGCCGTCGGTCGCGAAGACATCTATTACGAACGTACCTGCGCCAGCTCCGTTCGAGACCGTGACCGCGCAATCGGCTTCGGCCAGTGCGCCTCCATCGGAAGCTGAGCCTCCCGTTATTGCGGCGGGTTCGCCGCCGGCTGTGTTGGCCACAGCGCCGCCCGCAGCCGTTACGCACGTCGAGCCGGTATCCGCACCATCTCCCACTACGCCGCCGCCAAGCGTTTCGACAACCGGCGAAATCGCGTGGCGCTGGCCGGCTACCGGCCCGGTTGTCGGCACCTATCTCGCGGGCGATCAGACCAGGCAGGGTATCGACATCGCAGGCCAGTCGGGTGATCCGGTTCGTGCAGCCGCCGACGGCACTGTCGTCTACAGCGGCAATGGCCTGATCGGCTATGGCGAACTGATCATCGTCAAGCATAGCCCCGCGTTCCTGTCGGCATACGGCCACAATCGAAAGCGCTTGGTCAAGGAAGGCGACCGGGTCACGGCAGGACAGCAGATTGCGGAAATGGGGTCGAGCAGTGCCAATCGTGATTCGCTACATTTCGAGATACGCAAGAACGGCAAGCCGGCCAATCCGACCGACTATCTGCCGCGGCGTTGACAGCGCTAAGCTGCGCTCGTGAGTGCGACCATTCCCAACCAGCCTGATCCCGACGAGCGCGACGCCGCGTCCGAGGAAATCCTTGAGCTGATCGATGCGGTCGAACCGCAGGATCAGGAAGCGCGCAGTTCGACCAGTGCCTATCTCAGCGAAATAGGCCTGATCGGCCTGCTCGACGCGCAGGCGGAATGGTCGCTTGGCGAGCGCGTACAGGCGGGCGATGCCGAAGCGCGCCGGCGCTTGATCGAAGCCAATCTGCGTCTGGTGGTCACCGTCGCGCGCCCATATGTCGGGCGAGGCGTGCTGCTGATGGATCTGATTGCCGAGGGCAATTTCGGTTTGATGCGCGCGGTCGAGAAATTCGATCCCGCGCGGCGGTTGCGATTCTCCACCTACGCGGTTTGGTGGATTCGCGAATCGGTGCAGGCCGCGATCATGAACCACGGGCGCACGGTGCGTTTGCCAGTGCACGTGCTGCGCGAGTTGGCGCAGGTGCTGCGTGCCGAGCGCGAATTGGCGGCCCATCAGGGAACCGCGCCCAGCCTCGATCAGATCGCCGCCGCGGCTGGTAAAACCGTGCAGGACGTGGCGCAGCTTTTTCTGGTCAGCGAGCACATCGGCGCGCTGGACGCCGCCGCCGAGTCTGGCGAGCGAGCGTTGATCGGCCATATCCAGGACGGCGACGATGGCGCTCCTGGCGGTCTTTCCTCAGTGATCAGCAGCGCCCGGTTGGGTGCGTGGCTGGCTGGCCTCGGCGAGCGCCAACGCGTGGTGCTGGCGCGCCGCTTCGGGTTGGACGGGACACCGCTGCAGTCACTCGCGGAGATTGGCCGCGATCTCGGCGTCTCGCGCGAACGCGCGCGGCAGATCCAGGAAGATGCGCTGCGACGTTTGCGCAAGCTGGCGCAGGATGCGAAGGAAGATGGCGGCCAATGAACGCCGGCTTCTTGTTACGCAATATTTTCTGAGTATTACAAGCGCGGCATGTGCGGTGCGTGCGGGCTCGTCGTGGCTACGCCGTCCTCATAAAACATCAGGTGTCTGGGCATGTGCGGGGCGGCCGGGTACTTGTGGGTTCCTGGATACTTGTTGGAGCGCCGCAAGGCGCGATGCCCTTGCCCCGGCGCTTTAAAAGGCATCGCTGCCTCCGCCGCTCCCACCCGGCGATCAACCGCGACCTTCTCCCGTGGGAGCGCCGGAAGGCGCGATGCCCTTGCCTTGGCGCTTCAAAAGGCATCGCGGCTTCGACCGCTCGCACCAAGGCACGGCGAACCGATTTGCTCCGCGACAGTGTCCCGCCGAAGACGGGGCAACTTCCTACACCCTGGGGGCAGGCAACATGATCGCGGCAATCACGCGGCGACCTTCGCCCGCAAGCAGGTTATAGGTGCGGCAGGCCGCCGCGTTGTCCATGACCTCGATGCCGATGCGCTGGCGCAGCAATGCGACCTGTGCCTCGCGCGGAGGAAATACCTGATGCGCGCCCGTGCCGAGGAGGACGAGTTCGGGATTCAGCGCAACTACCGATTCGATCGCAGCGAGGTCGAATTGTGCCGCGAATTCCACCGGCCAGTTCTCGATCAGCCGATCAGGCGCGACGAGGAAGCTGCGGGTCAGCACGCGATCCACAATCGTCACTGCATCCGCAGCGCAGGAGCGGAAAAACAGGTACCCCTCGGGCCGTTCGTGCGACAGCTGCATGGCGGATTACTTGGGCAAGTCGAATTTCGGCTCGCGCGGATGGCGCCGGTACAGGCACACAACATGGCCGATAGATTGGACGATCTCGGCGTCCGAGCTCTCGCGCATCTGCTCGATCGACGCGGCCCGCGAATCGCGGTCCTTGTCGGCGAGCTTCACCTTGACCAGTTCGTGGTGTTCGAGCGCACCGTCGAGTTCCTTGAGTAACGCGGGCGTCACTCCTTTCTGACCGACCAGGATGACCGCGCTCAAATCGTGTGCAAATCCGCGCAGGTAGCGCTTCTGATGCGCCGACAAGGGTTTTGGCTTCGGCGGCACGGCGGGCGCGGCGGGACGTGCGTATGCGTCGGCGGGTGGTCGTGGAGCGGCCTTGGCGTACGCTGGCGCACGCGTGGCGGGTCCGCGCGATGCCGATGAACGTGCTGCCGGGGTGCGTGAGGTGTTTGCATAGGCGCGGGCTCCAGGCCCGCGTTCGGCGGTCGAATGTGGCGCTGATGTACGCGAAGTACGGGAAGGTTTGGAGCGCGCGGGGGGCTTTGGCGTCATGAATGGGGACCGAATGGAGACAGGTGGCACACGGCAGTGCCAGTCGGGCAGGTTATCATGGGCGCCAATGCGAGTCCCTCGCATGATTGTGCTTATCCTTTGATGCAGACTTTAAACAAGCGCGACGTCGCGTTTCGAGGCAACCAGCGATGGCACGCAGCAAATCCAGCGCACGCTGGTTGCAGGAACATTTCAGCGATCCGTATGTGAAG
>JBDTWV010000045.1:0-10118 GCA_040006495.1 Dokdonella sp. | reverse complement strand
CGACGCCCATATGCACCTTGGCGCTGCGGATCACATCGAAGTCGATCATGTTGCCGAGGTCGGCGACATAGGCGTTGAGGTAATCGTGCTCGTGCGTGGTCGCGGCGCTGCGCGCCTGTGCGAACGGCATGCGCCGCACGTCCTTGATGCCACCTTCGAGCAACACATTCGCGCGATTCTGGACCCAGCCAGTGATATCGGTATCGGCCGGACCGCCATTCGGCGGGTTGTACTTGAAGCCGCCATTGTCGGGCGGGTTGTGCGAGGGCGTGATCACGATGCCATCGGCCAGACCGGTCTTGCGGCCCGCGTTGTAGGTAAGGATCGCGTGCGACACCGCCGGCGTCGGCGTGAATTCGCCGCCGCTCGCAATCATTGTCTCAACGCCGTTCGCGGCCAGCACTTCGAGTGCGCTCTCGAGCGCCGGCTGAGACACCGCATGCGTATCGATGCCGATGAACAGCGGGCCGTCGATGCCTTTGCCTTTGCGGTATTCGCAAATCGCCTGGCTGATTGCGAGTACATGCCATTCGTTGAAGCTGCGCTCGAACGCGATGCCGCGATGGCCGGAAGTGCCGAACGCGACGCGCTGCGCTGGAACCTTCGGGTCGGGCCGCAGATCGACGTACGCGGCGAGCAACTTCGGCACGTCAACGAGGATCGACGCGGGTGCCGGTTTGCCGGCAAGCGGGCTGATCTTCGTGCTCATGCGTGCGCTCCACGCAGTCGGCGATAGCGCCGGATCAGCGTATTGGTGGAGCTGTCGTGGTCGAGCTTGGGCTCATCCTTGCTGGCGATCTCCGAAGCAGTACGTTTCGCCAACGCCTTGCCGAGCTCGACACCCCACTGGTCGAACGAATCGATGTTCCAGATCGTGCCCTGTACGAACACGCTGTGTTCATAGAGTGCAACCAGAGTACCGAGCGCGTACGGCGTCAGCCGCTCGGCGAGGATCGTCGTGCTGGGGCGATCACCTTCGAAGATGCGATGTGGGACCAACGCGTCCGGCGTACCTTCGGCCTTGACTTCGGCGGCCGTCTTGCCAAACGCGAGCGCTTCGCTCTGCGCAAACAGGTTCGCCATGAGCAGATCGTGCTGGTCACTGCCGCTTTGATCGAGCAACGGGTTAAGCGTCTGGCAAAATCCGATGAAGTCGCACGGAACCAGGCGTGTGCCTTGATGGATCAGCTGGTAGAACGAATGCTGGCCGTTGGTGCCCGGTTCGCCCCAGTAGATCGGACCGGTCTCGTAATCGACACGCTGGCCATCGAGCGTCGTGTGTTTGCCGTTGCTCTCCATCGTGAGCTGCTGCAGGTACGCGGGGAAACGCTTGAGGTATTGTGCGTAGGGCAACACCGCGACCGTGGTCGCGCCAAGAAAATTGTTGTTCCAGAGCGCGAGCAGGCCCATCAGCGCAGGCAGGTTGCGTTCAAGCGGAGTCGTGCGGAAGTGTTCGTCGACCGCATGGAAACCGGCGAGCATCGCGCGGAAGTTGTCCGCGCCGATCGCGATCATGGTCGACAGCCCGATCGCCGAATCCATCGAATAGCGCCCGCCGACCCAGTCCCAGAAGCCGAACATCTGCGCGGTATCGATACCGAACTTGGCGACGCCCTCTGCATTGGTCGATACCGCGACGAAATGCTTCGCGACCGCCTTCTCATCACCGAGTGTTTTCAGCGACCACGCGCGCGCCGCATGCGCGTTGGTCAGCGTTTCCAGCGTTGTGAATGTCTTGGAGCAGATAATGAACAGCGTCTCGGCCGGATCCAGATCACGCGTCGCTTCGACGAAATCGGTGCCATCGACGTTGGATACGAAACGGAACACCATCTGGCGCTGGCTGTAGTCGCGCAGCGCTTCGTACGCCATCACCGGGCCGAGATCGGAACCGCCGATGCCGATGCTGATCACGTTGCGCATGCGCTTGCCGGTATGACCGAGCCATGCGCCGCTGCGCACCTGTTCGGAAAACGCAGCCATGCGGTCGAGGACCGCATGCACGTCGGGCACGACATTCCTGCCATCGACCTCGATGCGATCGCCCGCTGGTGCGCGCAACGCAACATGCAACACGGCGCGATCTTCGGTCGTGTTGATGTGGTCGCCGTGGAACATCGCGCCGATACGCCGCGGCACACCGCACGCATTCGCCAACTCGATCAGAAGGCGCAGCGTCTCGTCGGTAACGCGCTGCTTGGAGTAGTCGAAATACAGCCCCGCCGCTTCCGCGCGCAGGCGCTCACCACGTGCAGGATCATCGGCGAAGAATTCGCGCAGATGGCGCGCGCCGATCTGGTCGCGATGCGCTCGCAACGCGCGCCATTGTGGGCGCGTAGTCAATCCCGGCGTGGTCGTTGCACCATCCTGCCCGCTCATCGCGCTGCTCCCGCCTGCGTTGCCGAAGCCCCCAACTCGGCAGCCTTGTCCGAGATGCGTTGCAGCAGTTGCTGCCACGACTTTACGAACGAAGCCGCGCCATCAGTCTGCAACTTCTGCGCGAGCGCATCGAGATCGATTCCAGCCTTGGTAAACCGCGCGAGCATCGCCTCGGCAGCGGCGCCATCGGGATTCATGGGCGCCCCGAGACGGCCATGGTCGGCAAACGCACGCAGAGTCTTCTCGGGTATCGTGTCGATCGTGTCTGGCGCGGCCAGCGCGGTGACATACAGCGTGTCAGATGCCGCCGGGTCCTTGGTGCCGGTACTGGCCCACAGCAGACGCTGCGGCAATGTGCCGGCGGCGGCCAGCTTCTGCCAGCGCGGCGATGCGAGCAGATCACGATAGGCGCGATAGGTGCGGCCGGCGATCGCGATGCCGAGCTGGTTGCGCAACTCCGGCGCCACCGCATCCTTGACCGCGACGTCCCAGCGGCTGACAAACAACGACGCGACCGACACGACTTTCGGGTCGAGTCCTTTGGCGATGCGCCGCTCGATTCCACGTAGATAGGCTTCGGCCGCGGCGACATACTGTTCGCTGGAAAACAGTAATGTCACGTTGATCGGGATGCCGGCGAAGATCGATTCCTCGATGGCGGGCACACCAGCCGGCGTGCCCGGGATCTTGACGAACAGATTGGGCCGGTTTGCATCACGGTGGATCGCGGCGGCGGCATCAACGCTGCCTTGGGTGTCATCCGCGAGCAATGGCGACACTTCCATCGAGACCCAACCGTCGATACCCGATGTCGCCTTGAACGCGGGCACGAATAGGTCTGCGGCGCGGCGCAGATCTTCAAGCGCCAGCTCAATGAACAATGCCTCGCCGGATTTGCCGGCCTTGGTCTTTTCTCGGATGCCGGCGTCGTAGGCATTGCCGCTGCCGATCGCCCCGTCGAAGATGGTTGGATTGGAGGTGAGGCCGGTTACCGAAAAATCGGCGATCAACTGGCTGAGCGTTCCGTTGTCGAGGATCTCTCGCGTGATGTTGTCCAGCCAAAGGCTCTGGCCGAGATCGTGAAGTTGGCGGGTCGGTTTCATGCGGGCTCCTTGTGGGCGACTACGGCAAGATTCAGCGCAGTCGCAAGAAATTCATTGAACGGTCCATGGCGCAAGTCGCCGATCGCGTCAGTCGCGAAGTCGGGCGGCGGATCAGTCACCGCGCTATGTGCGGAGTCTGCGGCGTCAATCGCGGCGCGCGCGTAATGTCCCTGGCGAACGAACACCGTGCTGACACGCTGCCCAAGCACGCGTTTCATCGCCGCCAGCAGGGCCGGCTTGTCGTCGACCATGACGTAGTGGCACGCCGGAAAACGTCGCTCGATCGCCACCATGGATTGTTCCTTGTGCACCGTAATCAGCACCTCACCGGCGACCGCGTCCCACAAACCGGAACGCTGGATCTTGCGCGGCTGGAACACGATGTCGCCGTCGGAAAGGATCGTGATGCGACCATGAGTGCGGAGGTAATTCAGCGTTTCTAGCGCAGAGGGATACAACCGATCGGCGAATGGATAGTCGAGCAGGAATGAGGACATGCGCAGCAAGGCCTTGCTCTGCTCAATGCCGTCACGAAATTTCTGCAGCGCACCGAGATAGTCGGCATAGCCAGACGCGTCGCGAAGCGCCGCATAGATCGACCAGTAGCGATCGCGCTCGCCGGCGCCGAATGCGTGCTCAAGCTCTGCGCCAAGGTCGCTGCCGAAGCGGTCATTGTCGAGCAAGGTGTCATCGACATCGAACAGGAACACGATGTCATCCGTGCTCAGCATGGCTGCGATGTCTCCGGCTTCGGATCGTGCCAGCCGCCCGCGTTCTTGACGACCTGCGCTGCCGGCCCCGGCCCCCACGTGCCCGGCTCGTAGACCAGGGCCGGATCCAGGGGTGCGCCGTCCACAATTGCGCCCCCAAGAATCGGATCAACGACACGCCACGCCGCTTCGACACAGTCGTCACGAGTGAACAACGAACTGTCCCCGCGCAACGCGTCGCCGAGCAAGCGTTGATACGGCGACTTTTCGCGCGCGCGCGAGTGGTGCGCAACGAGTTCCACGTTGGAGCCGCGCATTTCCTCGCCAGACTTCTTGACCCGGGCACCCGCCGCTATGACTTCCTCCGGGCTGATCCGAAACCGGAAGTAATTGGACTGCTCGGGCGGAATCTTGTCGAAGATCGCCAGCGGTGGACATTTGAGGTCCACGATGACTTCAGTCGCAGTAATCGGCATGCACTTGCCGGCGCGGATATAGAACGGAACCCCGGCCCAACGCCAGGTATCGATATACAGCTTCAACGCTGCAAAGGTTTCGATATCGGAATCCGGCTTCACCCCGGCGACATCGCGATAGCCGCGAAACTGGCCGCGCACGATATCTTTGGGATCTATCGGCCTCATCGCGCGAAACAGGCGCAGCTTTTCCGCACGCATCGACTCCGGATCGCGGCCAGCAGGCGCGTCCATCGCAAGAAGTGAGATCACCTGCAACAAGTGGTTTTGCACCACGTCGCGAACTGCTCCGGCCTCGTCGTAGAACGCCCCGCGCCCTTCGACACCGAAACTTTCCGCCATTGTGATCTGCACGCTGTCGACGTAATTGCGATTCCAGATCGGTTCCAGAAAAGTATTGGCGAAGCGGAAGTACAGCAGGTTCTGCACGACCTCTTTGCCCAAATAGTGATCGATGCGGAAAATCGATGATTCGTCGAAAACCTCATGCAGCGTCTGGTTGAGCGCTTGCGCGGACGCGAGATCACGTCCGAATGGTTTCTCGACGACCACTCGTGCGCCGTCCGCGCAGCCTGACTTGGCAAGGCCCTGCACCACGGTCGCGAACATGCTGGGCGGGATTGCCAGGTAGTGCAGCGGACTGGCGGCACCGTTCAACACCTGCTTGAGATGCTGGAATGTCGCTGGATCGGAGTAGTCGCCGTCGATGTACTGCATCCGCGCGGACAGCTTCGCGAATGCCTTTTCGTCGATGCCGCCGTTGTTGGTAAGGCTGTCACGGGCTCGGGCGCGGAGCTTGTCGAGGCTCCAGTTGCCGCGACTGACGCCGATCACCGGCATTTCCAGATCGCCGCTGATCGTCAGCGCCTGCAAGGCCGGGAAAATCTTCTTGTAGGCCAAATCCCCGGTCGCGCCGAAGAAGACAAACGCATCGGAACGGGCTGTCGTCATGAGGTACGCCTTTGCTGGGTGGCCGGGGTGGCGTCATGCATTCTGAAGCCGCACGCGGCCCGAATGCCAACTTCCCCATGATGCTGCGACCTTCCTTAACGCAGGCTGGAACGCGACACCGGGTACGATAGGCATGCGGCTGCATGCGCGTCCGCAGCCCATCGCGGCTGGGCGCCGCATTCGGCCTTCGCAACGGAATCCAACGTGACCTCACTCGATACCCTCAACCAGCGCCGTTCGGTGCCCTCACGCCAACTCGGCGCACCCGGTCCGAACCCGGCCCAGCTTGACCAGTTGCTGCGCGCCGCGATCCGCGTGCCCGATCATGGCAAGCTTGCGCCTTTCCGCCTGCTCACGATCAGCGGCGGCGCGCGCGGCCGTCTCGGCGACCAACTGGCCACCCTGCATCTACGCAAACACGCCGACATCGCGCCCAGCGTGCTAGACAAGGACCGCGAGCGCTTCAATCACGCACCACTGATCGTCGCAGTCATCGCGCGCATTGAGCCTGATCATCCGAAGATTCCCGCGCAGGAACAGTTGCTGTCGGCAGGTTGTGTCGCCTACAACCTGCTGCTCGCTGCGCAGGCATTGGGTTTTGGCGCGCAATGGCTGACCGGCTGGGCCGCGTATGACCGCGACGTGGCCACCCTGCTTGGACTCGCCGCGCTCGAACGGGTCATCGCATTCGTGCATATCGGCACGGCGCAAGAGGTCGTGCCGGAACGCTCGCGGCCAGTACTTGCAGCCATCGTCGGCGAATGGTCATGAGAAGCCGCGCGATCCCTGGTGGCGGTGCATGAATACCGTGTATCTGGTCGATGGCAGCCTGTATGTCTGCCGCGCGTGGTTCTCGCAGGTTCCTGACATCACCGACGCAGACGGTGCGCCCGTGCATGCCGTGCACGGCTTCACGCGCTTCCTGCTTGATCTATTCGAGCGTGCACGGCCGACCCACGTGGCGGTCGCGTTCGACGAATCGCTGACCACCTCATTCCGCAATGCGATCTATCCGGAGTACAAGGCCAACCGTCCGCCCGCGCCCGCCGATCTCAAACGCCAGTTTCAAGGATGCAAGGAGATTGCGCACGCGCTCGGCGCGGCGGTATTGGTCGATGAGCACTACGAAGCCGATGACCTGATCGGCAGCGTGCATGCACTGTTGCGCCACGCCGGCTTTCGCAGCGTGATCGTCTCGGCGGACAAGGATTTCGGACAGTTGATCGGCGACGACGACGAACAGTGGGATCCGCCGCGCAACCTTCGCTGGGACGGCGCGGGGATCAAGGACCGGCTCGGGGTTAGGCCCGACCAAGTCGCTGATTTCCTCGCACTGATGGGCGATGCCACTGATAACGTTCCCGGCGTACCCGGCATCGGTGCGAAGACTGCGGCGAGCCTGCTGCATCACTTCGGCACGCTCGAGGCGCTGCTCGAACGTGCCGACGAAGTTGCATTCCTGCGCACGCGCGGCGCGGCAGCCGCGTCCATGCGTTTGCGCGAACACGCGGCATTGGCGCGGCTGTCGCGCGCGCTGACCGGTATCGCTCTGGATGCGCCCGTCCCGGCGAACGTGGAGGATTACCGCCGCCGAGCCTGTGACATGGCCGGGATTGAAGTACTGTTCAATCAGTTGCGCTTCGGACCGCTTACCCGCGCGCGCGTACTCGCGCTCGCGACTTCTGCTTGAGGCTCAGTGCGGGCCGGGTCAGTTGCCAGTAACCGATTCCGAGCCACCTTCGACGTTGCCGAATACGCCAGCACCTGGCTTGAACGTATTCAGGGCTGCGGGATGGGCTGACGGGGTCGTGGCCGGCGGCACGCCAACACCCTGGTCCCACGCGAAGCGCAAGTTGCTGCGGAACACATGCACAGGCTTCAGCTTCGCGGCGTCCTTCGGGCTTCCGTAGGAGTCGTACTGGTTCTTCTGGCTATTCGCGATGAAGTACAGTCCATCGCCGTCGATCGCGCCATAGGTTGGCAGCTCGAACGCGGGGTTGGCCGCATCCAGCGTCATGGCACGCGCGACCTTTTTGCCGTCTGCGCTCAGGGTCACGCGGATCACCCGTTGCGGCGACATGCCGCTTTCGATCGCGACCAGCGTGCCGTCGTACCAGTACAGGCCATCAATGCCGCCGAGCACTAGCTTGGCCGTATCGTATTGCAGGTCGAAGCCGCTGCCGGCTGCCAGATCCACACCAAAGATGCCCAGCGCATAGTCGGCGAAATACAACTTCTTGCCATCATCGCTGACCGCCATGCCGCGGAGGCTGGTCAAACGCGGATTCTCGACCATCGGTTTCAGCCCGCCACCGTCAAGCTTGTAGATGACATTGCGCAGGCCATCGGCTGCGAAGACCAGGCCGTTCTTGCCGACTGCGATGCTCGACAGGGTCTGTTCCGGGACGTGTGCGTCCGGTGCCAACAGATACTTCGCTTCGAGCTTTCCACTCGACAGTTTGAACTTGAACACGCCGGCCTTGCCGTAGTCGGCTTGGGCAAATCCCTTGAAAAAAACCGATGAGGTGCTGGCAACATACAGCGCATCGCTGGTGGGATCGGCCGCCATCGCGTAGACGCTCCACAAGCCGTTTTGTGCGTCGGGCTTGATCAAATCGGTCAGCTTGCCATTTTTGTCGACAATGCTGATCGTGCCATCGCGTACGCTGCCGACGAGAAACTGCTGGCGTTTCGGATCGAATACCAGCGACTCCAACAGGGTGTCCCCCTTGGGCAGCGAGAACGCGACCTTGCCCTCGCCAAACGGCTTAAGGCCAGCCTCGAGATTGTCCACGATGTAGGTCCAGACCTTGGTGTCGGCGACCTTCTTGAAGTTCGGGTTGTCCGCCAGATCATACGCGTAGCCCTGCTTCTGCATTGAAAGCAGGATGTCGTACGCCTTGGTCTTCTCGCCCTGCATCGCGTAGGTTGTCGCCAACCCGAGCCGCAGGTCCCCAACGTTCGGCAGCAGCGCCGTCAGCCGCTGCAGCGTCCACGCCAGGCGCTCATAGTCGCCACCTTCCTTATAAAAGGCGGCGAGGCGATAAAGCGCCTGTGGAACCTGGGTGCCAGTAATCTGCGCTTCGGTGAGCGTGGCCGGATTGAGTGACATGCCGCCTTCGGCCGGTCGTTGTTGCGCGATTGCGACCGACGCCAACGCGCTGCACGCGAACGCACACAGAATGTGCTTGATCTTCATCATCGATACCTCGCAAGCTTGGCGGACATTCGCAGACCGACCATGCACGGAAAAGTTCAGGGAAAGCCAATCAGAATGAACGAAACACACACCCTTTGCAACGGAACGTGGCTGCGCCTCAAACGTCGTGGTCGCTGGGAATATGCCGAGCGCACCAACCCCGGTGGCGGCGTGATGATCATCGCGGTCACCGACGAGGACCGTATCCTCTTCGTCGAGCAACTGCGCCCGGCAATCGAGTGCATGACGATCGAAATGCCGGCCGGCCTGGTCGGTGACATCGCGACCAGCGCCGGCGAAAGCGCAATCGATGCCGCCCATCGCGAACTGATCGAGGAAACCGGGTATCGCGCCGGTCACATTGAGTTTCTGATGTCCGGTCCGACGTCTGCAGGTATGAGCAATGAGATCCTCGCGTTCGTGCGCGCCTACGATCTGCAGCGCGTGCACGCCGCCGGCGGCGACGAAACCGAGGCCATCATCGTCCACGAGATTGCGCGCGTCGAGGCTGCCGCGTGGCTGATCGGCAAGATGCGCGCCGGCTATTCAGTCGATCCAAAAATGTTTGCGGGCTTGTACATGCTGGAAAATGGGGCGTTATTCAGCGCCGACAAGTGATACGCCTCGAGACTTACGTGGGAGCGGCGCAAGCCGCGATGCTTTTCGGGCAGCTCGAGAGCATCGCGGCTTCCGCCGCTCCCACATCGCCCCCAGATACGGACGGTCAGTGCGCGGTCAAAGTCCAAGCGAACCACTGCCACAGCAACAGCAGCGCCATCACCAGCATCACGCCCCACGTCAACACGGTCCCAACGAAGCGGCCGGCGCTTTCCTTCGACGAAAACGACAGGCCGATCGCATGCAGGATGCGGCCAATGATCAGCACGCAACCGAATGCATGCAGCCACAACGGCTGAGTCTGGTTGAGTTCGAGCATCAGTAACAGCAATAGCGCGAGCGGCAGGTTCTCTAGCGCATTCGCATGCGCGCGGATACGCCGGAACAGATCGGCGTCGCCGCCATCGCCAATGCCGACCTTGGCGGCGCCACGGCGCATCGAGACACGCCCGGCCAGCAGCAGGACGAGCAACGTCGCGAGCGCGACGTAGATTCCAGTGATATGCATGATTTCCCCTTGGTTGAAGGACGCGGTTCAGCGTGGCGGCGCCACTAGGCGATCGCCTTTCTGGATGGCGCTCAGACGATGCTCGCCTGAGGGCACAATCCGGTAATTGATGCGCAGGTCGCCTGCCGCCGGTGCCGCGCCGGCCCCACCGGTGTAGAGCACTCCCCCTTCCTC